>JAEWQT010000075.1 GCA_023399105.1 Pseudomonadota bacterium
GCGCCAGCACGCGCTCCAGTGCATCGAGGAACGGGCGGATTTCGGTCAGCTGGCTGCCGATGTGGCAGTCCACGCCTTTAATCACCAGCCCCGGCAGGCTGGCCGCTTTGGCGTACACACGCGGTGCATCATTAATGTCGATGCCGAATTTGTTTTCTTTCAGGCCAGTGGAAATGTACGGGTGAGTCTGGGCGTCCACGTCCGGATTAACGCGCAGGGAAATGTGCGCGGTTTTGCCCAGCTGTACGGCAACGCTGCTCAGGCGTTCCAGTTCGGCTTCGGATTCGACGTTAAAGCAGTACACGCCCACGTCCAGCGCGCGGGCCATTTCCGCGGCTTGCTTACCAACGCCGGAAAACACGATTTTGTGCGGCTCGCCACCGGCGGCCAGCACCCGCTCCAGTTCGCCCAGGCTAACGATATCGAAGCCGGCGCCCTGACGGGCCAGCACGTTCAGCACGGCAATATTGGAGTTGGCTTTTACCGCATAACACACCAGATGCGGCCAGTCGCCCAGTGCGTCGGTATAGGCGCGGAAATGCTGTTCCAGCGCGGCGCGGGAATACACATACAGCGGCGTGCCATAGTGTTCAGCCAGCGCGGCCAGTGACACCTGTTCGGCGTGTAACACGCCATTCTGGTAACTGAAAATCGACATATCAGGACGGGGTTTCCATAGATTCGGTGGGCGCGGCAGAAGTTTCCGGCAGATACAACGGCCCTTTCTGGCCACAACCGGCCAGCAGCAGGGGCAGCGACAATAGCAGCAGGAATAAAGGCTGTTTCAGCATGGTCTGGTTCTCCGCAGTTGGCCGGCATTATACGGAGATTCGGGCGGGCTGTCTCCGCCGTGCCGTGCCTACTATCCGGCGTCTTGTTGGGCCTGCGCCAGCCGGTTTTCCAGGCGCTGACGGATTTGCAGGTGGGTGATGATGTTCTGGTTGTCGGGCAGTTCCAGATCACTGAGTGCCAGTGGGTAATTACCATGGCTGCTGCGCAACGCCTGTACGGTACGGATAACAGCGGGGTAGAGGTCGCTGCCGTATTCCCAGCTGTTAAATTCCTGGCCATTGCAGTACAGCGTGGCCTGTTGCTGGCTGTTGAGTACGGCGCGCAGGTCGATGCTGGCGGTCTGGGCGGCCAGTTCGGGCAGGCGCCGGCGGGCAATTTCAAAGTCAAAACTCTGCGCTTTGCGGCGCAGTTCCCACAGCACTATTTTGCGTTCCTGGCTGCGGCCGTTCAGGCGTTGCCAGCGCTGGTCGAGCTGGCGCAGAAAGCGCAGCAGCGGTAATAACCACGGCAGGCTGTGCGGGTCGGAGCTGGTGTCTGGCCATTGCTGGTGCAGTAATGCGCCCTTTTCATCGAGAAAATAAAAATACAGCCGGCCGTCTTTGCGCCAGTAAAACAGTTGCCACAGGCCGGCTTTGCTGTGGGAAAAAATTAGCTGCAGCGGGCTGTTTTGAAGCGCTGAGCGGTCGAGGGTGTACTGAATAAACGAGCGCGCCGGCCGCTGCAGCAACGCCAGCAGTTTCATCGGCGTATCGGCGATGCGCAGTTCGACGCCGCGACGGGTGTTTTCCAGCAGGTAATAGCATTCTGCCACTTCCAGCAGGTAAGGCGAGCGTGGCTGTTCGACAAAATGACCGAGTACATCCTGCAGCACCTGTTCGACCCGGTGGCGAATGGCCGCAGCGCGGCTGGCGCAATGGCAATGCACCTGCCATTGCGGCCAGCCCTGCTCGGCGACTTTGGGTAAATGCTGCAGCAGATGTTGCAGACAATGCAGCAGGCAGGCATCGCCGCTAAAGCGTTCCACCTGCCATTCCCCCCAGTTGTTCAGGGTAACCAGGTCAATGGTCAGCACCAGATTTTCCCGCGCGGCGCTGAAGCCCAGAGCATCGTCACGGTTGCTGATTTTCTGCATGCCCAGCCGGCTGAGATGATGCTGGGGGTCAACACCGACGTTTACCAGCAGGTGCCATTGCAGCGGCTGCGCCGGTTGCAGGAAGTCGGCGTGGCTGGGTTGTGGCGGCTGAATACCCTGTACCACCTGCAAAATCTGTTTCAGTTCGTAGGCACTGAGCGGGTTGTGCTGCGGGTACAGAGCGATGCGGGTGTGATCCTGCAGCAGGCCGTTAAGGCGGGCAAAGCACAGTAACTCGGTGAGGCTGGGCGACTGTTTCAGGATATGGTCCGGCCGCAGGCTGTCGGTGACTGGATTGACCAGCCCCGGAATCAGCTGCCAGATATCCTGTTGCAGGTTGAGGGTGATTTTTTCCTGTGCCAGCGACGGGCTGATGCCGGGGTTGATGTTCACAATTTTGCCGGGCCGGTTGTCGAACGCGGCGTACAGCTGATTACCCAGGCTTTGCATATCCTGTTTGCTGATGTGCAGGCGCGGTGCGTATTTCTGACTGAAGGCCGACAAAAACCGGTAGCTGCTGAGCATTTCGCTGATTAACGAGTTGCGCTCACTGGCGATGCGCTGCGGGCTCCAGTGCGGGCGGGCATCCAGCTCGGCCAGTTGTGCATCCTGCCAGCCCCAGTCGTGACAAAGTGCCTGCAGCACGGCGGTGCGCCAGCTGCTGCGCTGGCTGGGGCCAAGCTGGCTGAGGGGCAGTTTGGCTTTAAAGTAAAACGCCCGCCGTGCCAGCTGTACCCGTTCCGGGTTGCCTTCCTGTTCCAGCTGCTGGGTAATGCGCCGCAGCAGCAGCAAATAGGCGTCGTTGGGTTGCAGCTCAATATTGCCGTTGTGAACCTGTTCTTTCAGGTCCCAGCACAGCGGCCGGATGACCGGATACTGGCTGGCGTAATGGCGGGTGAGCAGCAGCTTCAGCAGCGATTTGTAGGGGTCGGACAGGCCTTTATTCAGTTGCCACAGACCGGCGCCGATAAATTCAGCCGGCGGAATGGCGGGAATGGCGCCGAAGTCCAGCCATTGCACCGGGTTGACGCGGTGCTGGTCGGCCAGCTGTTGCCAGAAACGGTCGGCATTGCGTTCTTCCTGATTGGGAATCAGCCACCAGCGCGGCATACAGCCGGCCAGCCACACGGCGCTGCGGTAAAACTCGTCCAGCAGCAGCAGGTGTTGGGTGGTGCCGCAGTCTTCACCTTCCGCTGAGCGGTTCTGGCCCTGGCGGAACTCGGTTAAGTTCATCAGGAAAATGTGCAGCTCGATGCCCTGTTCGGCGGCCCAGCGCTCCAGCAATTGGCATTTTTGCTGCAGGCCGGCCAGTGCCTGGGGAGGCAGGGTTTCATCGTGGCACAGCCACATATCCAGATCGCTGCTGCGCGCCTGCGCCAGCGAACCGATGCTGCCCATCAGGTACAGACCCAGAATATCGCCACCGCCACTGCCACGCGGAATCTGCACGCCACGGGCCAGAGCCTGCAAACTCTGCAGTTGTTGCTGGGTGGGTGAGTAATTACGGATACCGGCCGCCGTGCGGAAATCGATAAAGCCGGGCAGGCGCGGATGGTTCAGGTGCAGCAATAACGGCAGCACGTCCAGCACCAGTTGCTGACGGGGCAGCAGCAAACTGCGGGCAGCCTCCAGCCGGGCCTGATTCAGTTGCAGAAAATGGCTGTGCCACTGAATGACCTGTTGCGGAGCGATGCTGGTGCGGGATGCGGTTGTCATGGGGAGAAGTATATCGCGGTATGGACGATTGCGTTCAAGGTTAGGCGTTCAGGGTTCTGCGTGCACGGTGATCATTTCCGCAGCACGCCTAACGCTTAACGCCCAACCCCAACCAGAAAACTAAACCATCAACTCACGGATATAGTTCGGCAGCGCAAACGCGGCGACGTGCACGTCGGCGTTGTAGAAGCGGGTAGGGAAGCCGGCGCGGTCGATGCGTTGCTGAATGACGTCGGCATTTTGTTGGCGCAGGCTGAGGTCATCGCTGGCCCAAGCCAGTGCCATCAGACCGCCGATGTAAGTGGGCACGGGTGACACATAGAAGCTGGCATCACGGTACAGCTTGCTCAGGCGCTGGAAGGTGTTGGTGACTTCCTGGCCCTGCATAAAGGGCACACCGTTCTGCGCCACCATAATGCCGCCGGGGTTCAGGCAAGTTTTTTCGTCTTTATAAAAATCGGCGGTAAACAGCACTTCGGCCGGGCCAATGGGGTCGGTGGAATCGGCAATGATCACATCGAAAGTGTCCTGGCACTGCGCCACAAATTCTTTGCCATCGGCAATCACGATGGTGGCGCGCGGGTCGTCGTAGGCACCGGCAGAGTGGTTGGGGAAATACTCTTTGCACATCTCAATCACGCTGCCGTCGATTTCGACCTGAGTCACGTGCTCAACGTTTTTGTGCTTCAGTACTTCGCGCAGAATGCCGCCGTCACCGCCGCCGATAATCAGCACGCGTTTCGGATTCGGGTGCGCAAACAGCGGCACATGCACCATCATTTCGTGATAAATAAATTCGTCGCGCTCGGTGGTTTGCACCACGCCATCGAGCAGCATCACACGGCCCATAAAGGGCGTGTCGATAATCTGCAGGTGCTGGTGCTCGGTTTTGATTTCAAACAGCACTTTTTCAATGGTAAAGGTCTGGGCATAACCCGGGTACAGCGTTTCGCTGACGGTCGCAGTAACGGACATAACAAGGCCTGTAAGCAAAAAAATTGGCGGGATTATAGCGAAGATGGGGGCCAGCGTCCCGGTATGGGGACGCCGGCCGGCGGGTCAGTCTTTGCGTACCACTTCCATGGCGTCCACATTCTGGAAACCGCGCGGCAGTTTATTACCGCGGCGACCCCGTTCGCCCAGGTAGTGTTCCAGATCGGCAAACTTCATATTCAGGTGGCGTTTGCCGCTGTACACCAGCAAGGTGTCGTC
>JAEWQT010000086.1 GCA_023399105.1 Pseudomonadota bacterium
TCAGACGCCGGCCCGCGCTTTACTCTGTGCGCACAATAAAAATAATAAGGATAACGCTGTGCGCATTTCATCTTTGTGGCTGTTGACCTTGTTGCTGAGCCTGAGCGGCTGCGGCGCGGATTCCTCACTGTCTGCGGGTACGGATAACAGCCAGACACCCGGCACCGGCACGCCGGATCCCGATGACGGTGATGCTCCGGGCGATACTGGTGGCGAAGGCTCGGGCGATACCGGCAGCAGCAGCCCCAGCGGCTACGATCCGCGCCCCAACAATGGCACGCCGGTGGAAACCTGCACCCCAGACAATGCCGATATCACCGCCAGCGCGGCACAGCTGGGTAATACCGGCGCCGACAGCACCTATGCCATAACCGGCGCCGACAGTACCTATGCCATAACCGGCTACGCCGAAGACACCAGCGGCAGCGACCTGACCGGCACCTGGGTCATCGTCGCCCGCGACAACACCGACGCCCCCATCCGGCGTATGCAGAAATATTTTATGGTGATCCGCCGCAACGACGTCAGTGGTGAGTATGAAATGGCCAACTGCAGCGCCATGCCGACGGAAACGCAGGAATTAACCTGGGTTGATAAGGATAATTATGTCGTAGACGACAATGATCCTGATCGCTTCAAGCCAGTGGTCACCAAGCGCACCTACAACGACTGGGAACCCTTTGTCCTGCCGCAGGCCACCACAGGCACCACCGTCACCTTGCCACTGCTGACCACCAGCGAGATGGTGCCGGAAAATGGCATTGAGCTGACGGCGACCGGCACCAGCCAACTGCACAGCACTGACGGGGTCTATCAGGGGCTGAAGTTATCCACCAACACCACTCGCCTGGGCACAGCCAGCGCGACGATTAACGGTAATAGTTTCGCGCCTCAGGAAAACATCTGGTGCCTGGTGCAGTCGCGCCAGATTGAACAGCAATGCAGCACCAGCGCCCCCAAACCCGACCCCATTGTCGATTCGATTATCCGCGCCTCCACTGAAAAGTGGCAGCTGGGCGTAGCCACCAGCACCGAAACCAGCTGGACGAAAAAGTTTCTGCTGGTGGCCCGTAATGTTTTGGAGGGTGTCAGTACGGATGCGAACACTGGTGTGCGCACCACTGCTACGGCCGGTACCGCACGTAGCATCAACTCCAGTACCAGTGAACTGCAGGTAGATATCGGTCTGACGCTGGAGAATAGCGACGGCATCAGTATTGTTACCAATATCCCCGGCAGTTTAAAGCCCTGAAACCTGGCGTTAAACGGCAGCACTCAGAACAGATTTAACAGCTGCTCTTTCAGCCACAGCACGGCCGGATCGCCGTTGGCTTTACGGTGCCAGTACAGGTGCAGCTCCAGCGCCGGCAGCGGCATTGGCAGCTCGCGTACCAACAGATCGGGTGTTTGCTGTACCAGCCGGGCAGCGAATTCCTGCGGCATTGTCAGCAATAAGTCGGTGTGTTGCACCACCTGCACGGCGGCATGATAGTTCTGGCAACGTAATGCGATACGCCGGGCTTTACCCTGACGGGTTAAGGCGAAGTCTTCCACTCCCGGACCTTCCGGCCGGCTGGATACCTGCACATGCCGGGCACTCAGGTAGGCCTCCAGATTCCAGTTCTGTGTCGCCAGCGGGTGTTGCGCCCGCAGCATCACTACCAGCCGTTGCTCACCAATCAACTGATGCTCAATGTCTTCGCTCACCGGCAACAAAACATCCACGGCAAAATCCAGTTGGCCGGAGGTTAGGGCGGCGGCAATGTCGCGACGCGGCACGCGGATGCTGCGCAGTTGTACGTCTGGCGCCTGTTGCTGCAGAGTCTGCATCAGCACCGGCAGCGCAGTAGCTTCTAGCACATCGCGGGCCGCCAGGGTGAAAACCCGGCTGGCGCTGGCCGGATCAAAGGCCAGACCATCGGTGAGGGTGGTCTCCAGCCCCTGCAGCGCGGTGCGCACCCGTCCGATAATCGCCTTCGCCAGCGGGGTCGGTGCCACGCCGCGACCGGCGCGTTCAAATAAGGGGTCGTTAAAGCATTCGCGCAACCGCCCGAGGGCGTGACTGACCGCTGGCTGCGATAAGTTCAGCTGCTCCGCTGCCCGGGTCAGATTGCCTTCCCGGTATATCACATCAAACACCACAAACAGGTTCAGATCGATGCGGGCGAAATTTTTCTGATACATAGTCAGTTCCCGCCCCGGAGCCGGCAGAAATCAGCCAGCTGGCCGGCCGCTAACGGCTTACTGTAGTAATAGCCCTGAATCAGATCACAGCCCTGCTGCTGCAGAAAGGCCAGCTGTTCCGCTTCCTCCACACCTTCGGCCACCACCTGCATATTCAGGCTGTGAGCCAGCTGGATAATGGCTGTCACAATGCCGTTATCGATGTCGTTATGGCCCAGTTCACGCACGAACGACTGATCGATTTTCAGCTCATCCACCTGAAAACGCTTCAGGTAGCTCATGGAAGAATAACCGGTACCGAAATCATCAATGGATAAGTAGAAACCGGCGGCTTTCAGTTCGGCCATAATGCGCTGGGCATCATCGGGATTATTCAGTGCCACCGCTTCGGTCAGCTCCAGTTCAAAGTCGTTGGGATGCAGGCCTTCTGCTTGTACCAGTGCTGCAGCATGGGCGGCAAAATCCGGCTGAATAAACTGCAACGCGGACAGGTTAATGGCCAGGCGAAAATCCGGTAAACCAGCCTGGCGCCATTGTTGCAGTTGGCGGGCGGCCTGTTGCAGTACCCATTCCCCAATGCCGACAATCAGGCCATTGGTTTCGGCCAGCGGAATAAATTCTGCCGGTGACACCTGGCCCCACTTCGGGCTGTTCCAGCGCAATAAAACTTCCGCTGCGATCATGCGTTGCCGGCGCAGATCCAGCTGCGGCTGAAACGCCAGCCACAGTTCTTCCCGTTGCTGAGCACCGGCCAGCGCACTGCCCAATTCCAGTTTGCGCAGGCTATTAGCCTGCATTTCCGGGGCATAGAAACGGTAGCTGTTACGGCCTTCCTGCTTGGCGCGATACATTGCGGCTTCCGCACTGGTCAGCAGGGTTTCAAAATCCTGGCCATCGGTCGGATACAAAGCGATGCCCACCGATGCCGTCAGGGTTAACTCCTGATTGTCTTGCAGCAGCAGTAACGGCTGTTGTATCAGCTGCAGCAAATCGGTGGCAACCTGTCCCGCTTTGCTGTCATCGGCAGCGGGCAATACAAACAGAAAGCCATCACCAGAATGGCGGCCAAGAATGTCTTTGCCGGTCAGGATGGTACGCAGACGCATACCGATTTCCCGCAGCACCAGATCTCCCATGCGATGGCCCAGGGTATCGTTAATGGTTTTGAAATGGTCCAGATCCAGCCAGATTAAAGCCAGCGGTGCCGGCCGCTGTTCAGCCGCCTGATATTCACCAAAGCGCTGTTTGAGTAAATGCGGGTTGGGCAACCCGGTAAGCTGGTCGTAATGCGAGAGTTGTTCAATGCGGCGCTCGGCCTCGCGGCGGGCGGTAATATCTTCTTTGTGGGCAATGTAGTTAATGACCTGCCCCTGCTCATCACGCAGCGGATAAATCAGGGCCTTTTCCACATATTCTTTACCGGCCTTATTGCGGTTAACCAGCTCCCCCTGCCACGCACGCCCCTGATGCAGACTCTGCCACATCGCTTTATAGGTCGTGGCCGGGGTTTTTCCGGATTTGATAATGCCCGGATCTTTGCCCTGCACGTCTTCAGAGCTGTAACCACTGACCCGGGTAAATGCGGCGTTTACATATTCGATATGACCCATCAGATCGGTGATGATGACCGGGTAGGGGCTTTGATCCACCACCGAGGACAGCAGCCGGATGCGGGCTTCGCTGTGCAGCTGGGCAGTAATGTCGCGGGCCGAGGCATACACAACGCCGTGGCGCGCTGCCCCCCGCCATTCCAGCTGACGAATACTGCCGTCGGCACAGCGCATACCGGCACAGATGGTTTCTGTGGCCTGACCGCTGGCCACCCGGCTGACAAACCGCTGCACCTGTTGCTGTTCAGCCGGGGGAATAAAATCGGTGAGGAAATGTCCTTCCAGTTGTTCTGCGTGGTATCCCATCACTTTCTGCCATGAGCCGTTTACCCGCATAAAACGGCCATCGTGGCTGCCGATGCAGAACAAATCCAGATTGGCGTCAAAGAAGTAATCCAGCTCTTCCTGCTGCTGTCGTAATCGCTGTTCAGATTCCTGCAGGCGGCGATAGGGCAACTGTACAACCTCCATAAATAAGGCCCGGTACAGAAACGCATAACTGACGATCTTCAGGATATGGCCCAGCAGGTTATACAGATCCGTAACGTCGGCGTAGAGCGTGAACATGAATTCACTCATGGCCATCAGCAGCGCAGCGGCAAACATACCGGCGGCATGAAAACGCCGCGGTTGGCGCAGGGCATTAACGAACAGCAAAGCGGCGGCCAGATACACCGCAATCAGGCCGTATTCGAGGGCTATTTTCAACGCCGTCAGACCACTGCCGGGCATAAAGGTACGCGGCACGGTGGCAGGCCACAGCAAGAACCACAGGCTGCTTACCAGGGTGAACGTCAGCACCAGGATGTAGAGCCAGCCGCGCGGGAGTTTAATACCACGCTGATAAACCGCCAGCGCGCTCAGCAGCAGCCCGCTGGCGGCCAGATAACGGGCGGCCAGCCAGAAATTAATGGCCTTTTCCGGATCGGCCGGTGTAATAAAATCGGGCATGCCCTGAAACGACAGCAGGTGCAGCGTATCCAGAATGGCCACCCCCAGAAATACCGGCGCCAGACTGCTGGTGTGGGGTGCAGCAATATTGTCCATTCGGCTGTGATTAATACTGACAATCATCAGCGCCACGGAGATGGCGGCCAATTCCAGCACAATATGCAGCGGTACATAATTGGCTATGCCGGCACCGAAGGCGGAAAACCACGGCAGCCAGACCAGCAGAATGATCACCACTGATAGCGCGATAAGGGCAAAGCGGGCAGTACGCCATTCGGAATGGTGACTGGAATGTATGAGCATCAGAACCTGACCGGATCAGTAAGTATTACGATCACAAATTTACTGTGAAGACATTTATCTGCTTAATATTAGCAGCATAAAATTTAAACAGCCGGTCACAGGCGTAAAGAATAAAGCATGGGGGATTTTTCAGAAAATTGGTCGGAGTGAGAGGATTCGAACCTCCGACCCCTGCGTCCCGAACGCAGTGCACTACCAGGCTGTGCTACACTCC
>JAEWQT010000087.1 GCA_023399105.1 Pseudomonadota bacterium
AGCTGGCAGATCTTATTCCCGCCGGCGTCTGGCCACCGAAACACTGAGGCGCGCATGGCAAAATCATTACAGGAACAGCTGCTGGCCGCCGGCCTGGTGGATAAAAAGAAAGCCAAAAAAGCGGCCAAAGAACTGAAGATGCAGGATCACCTGCAGCGCACCGGCCAGGCCAACGAAATTGATGCAGCCAAGGCCAAAGCCGACGCCACGCGTAAAGAAAAAGCCGAGCGCGACCGTCTGCTGAACCTGCAGAAAGAACAGGAAGCGCAGAAAAAAGCCATTGCCGCGCAGGTCACCCAGCTGGTGCTGACCAACGCCATTAAAAGTGAACGCGGAGATATCAAATACCAGTTTGTGGATGGCAAAAAGATCAAACAGCTGTATGTGGACCAGGCCATCTGGGACCGCCTCAGCCGTGGCCAGCTGGCCGTCATTGCACTGGATTTACCCGGTGAGAAAAAATACGAAGTGGTGCCGCTTCAGATTGCTGAAAAAATCCGCCAGCGCAAAGACAACCACTTTATTTACATTGCCGAAAGCACCGCCGCCGCCATGGCAGAGGATGATCCGTACGCCGCTTATCAGATTCCCGACGATCTTATGTGGTAAGGAATATCCTGACCGCTGTCTTGTTTGCCTGAAAGCCCGCTGTGCGGGCTTTTTTGTTGGCGGCAAAAGCTCTAAGGTAAGGCGGTCAATATCAAAGGACATGACCGTGAAAAAAGCCCTGCTTGCTGTAACCGGATTCGCTGCCTTAGGTGCCTGGTGGCTGTTACGCCCGCCGGCACCCGTGGACATTACCATGGCCGGCGTCAGCACCGGCAGCGTGGAAGCGCTGGTGGCCAATACCCGCTCCGGAACGGTACGCGCCTGCAATCGCTCGCGTTTATCGCTGGCGATGGGCGGCCAGGTCAGTAAGCTGCACGTGGATCAGGGCGATAAAGTCGCCGCCGGTGCGCTGCTGCTCGAACTGTGGAACGAGGATTTAAAAGCCTCACTGCAGCAATCACAGGCACAGATTCGTATTGCCGGACTTACCCGTGATTCCGCCTGTCGCAAAGCCGAAGCCGATACGCGGGAGCTGCAGCGCCAGCGCGAATTATTCCGCAAAGACCTGTCCTCAGCCGAGCAACTGGACCGCATTGAAACCAGTGCCGAAATGAGCCGCCTGAATTGCCTGCAGGCCGATGCTCAGGTCGCACAGGCCCGCGCCAGTGCTTTAGTGCAACGGGCACGACTGGATCAGACCCAGCTGCGCGCTCCCTTTGCCGGCGTGGTGGCCGAAGTGAACGGCGAAGTGGGTGAATACGCTACCCCGTCACCGCCGGGGGTCGCTACCCCGCCCGCCATTGATCTGATCGACGACGCCTGTCTGTATGTGCGTGCCCCCATTGATGAAGTCGATGCCGCCAGCATCCGTACCGGCATGCCGGCCCGCGTTACACTGGATGCCTTCCGCGAGCGCGCCTTTACCGGCACCGTCAGCCGCATTGCCCCCTATGTGCAGGATCTGGAGCGGCAGGCGCGCACGGTCGATGTGGATGTGCGCTTTGACCAATTACCCGACGATGTGCAGTTACTGGTGGGTTACAGCGCCGATATTGAAGTGATTACCGCCCAGCGTGAGAACACTTTGCGAATTCCTACCGAAGCCTTACTGGAAGGCAATAAGGTGCTCACCCTGAGTACCGATGGCAGCACCTTACAACAACAGACGGTGAGCATTGGCCTGAGCAACTGGACCTGGACGGAAATCCTGGCCGGCTTAGAAGAGGGCCAGAAAATTCTGACCCGGCTGGATAACCCGGCCGCCGTGGCCGGCGCGCGGGTAATACTGGTGCCGGAAACAGGCCAGCAGCCATGAGCCCGTCTGGTCATGATCAGAACGCACTGATCCGCGTGTGTGGTGTGCACAAAACCTTCCAGCTCGGTGACGAACCGGTACACGCGCTGAACGATATTCAGCTGAATATTCAGGCCGGCGAATACCTGTCGGTGATGGGGCCGTCCGGCTCAGGGAAATCCACCCTGCTGAATATGCTGGGCTTGCTGGACGTACCGGATAACGGCGAATACTGGCTGGCCGGCACCAACACCGTGCCCTTAAGCGAAGAACAACGGGCGGTGTACCGCCGCAATGAAATTGGTTTTGTGTTTCAGTCCTACCATCTGATTCCGCGCTTAACGGCGGCGGAAAACATTGAATTACCTTTGATTCTGGCCGGTGTGGCTCCGGCCGAACGGCAGCGCCGCCTGCAGCCCATTTTAGAGCGGCTGAGCCTGACCGACCGCGCCGGCCATTTACCCAATCAGCTATCCGGAGGCCAGCGCCAGCGGGTGGCCATTGGCCGCGCCATTATCATGCGACCGCATTTATTGCTGGCCGATGAACCCACCGGCAACCTCGACAGCCAGTCGGGCGCCGAAGTGGTGGCCTTACTGGAAGAACTGAACGCCGATGGCATTACCCTGGTTGTGGTGACCCACGACGCCGATCTGGGCCGCCGTGCCCAGCGCCATATCCGCATGGTGGATGGCCGTATTGTTGGTGATGAGCGCCTTGCTACGCCGGCCAACAGTAACCGGAGTCAGGCGTGATACGCGCCGACGATTTACTCCGTTTCAGCCTGCGCGCCCTGCTGCGCCAGCGTTTCCGCACCGTTATGCAGCTGCTGGCCATGAGCATTGGCGTGCTGGCCGTGGTGGTTCTCACCGGCATTGGTGAAGGCGGCCGCCGTTACATCAACCAGGAATTTGCCATCATGGGCAAAGACATTCTGGCCATGCTGCCCGGGCGTAAAGAAACCACCGGCGGCATGCCGCCAATAACCGGCGAAGGCGCCCGCCCCATTACCCTGGAGGATGTCGACAGCCTGCTGCGCATTCCAGGCGTGGAGCGGGTATCGGCGGTGGTCGCCGGCAATTCCCGCGTGGTGTATGGCAACCTGAATCGCAGTGCGCCAGTGCTGGGTGCTGATCATCTGTTTTTTCAGATCCGCCAGTTAGCGGTCAGTCGCGGGCAGGGCTTACCAGACATTCCCCGTACTCAGGCCAGCCCGGTCTGTGTGATCGGCAATACCCTGCGGCAGGAATTATTTGCCAACCAACCGGCACTGGGGCAATGGCTGCGGGTTGATCATTACCGCTGCCGGGTGATCGGCATTCTGGCCGAACGCGGCATGGGGATGGGCATGGATTTCAGTGAAAGTTTGCTGATGCCGGTGGCCAGTGCCATGCAGTTGTACAACACGGAAGGCGTATTCCGGGTGATGATCGATGTCCGTCACCCGGCCGAAATGCCGCGCATTATCCGCGCCGCAGAACAGCTGATGCAGCAACGCCATGACGGCCATCTGGACGTGACCCTGATGACCCCGGATTCGCTGCTGCAGGCGCTGGATAATATTCTCGGCGTCATCACTCTGGCCATTGCCGGCATCGCCGCCATCAGCCTGATTGTGGCCGGGGTGCTGGTGATGAACATGACCTTAATCAGCGTGACCCAGCGCACGGCTGAAATCGGGTTACTGAAAGCGCTGGGCGCCTCGGCCCGCGAAGTACGGCAGTTGTTTGTGCTGGAAGCCATGCTGTTGTCGCTGGCCGGCGCCGTGCTGGGGGTGCTGCTGGCCAACCTGCTGCTGTGGTTTGGCCGTCAGCAATTACCCAGCGTGCCTTTGTTCGCGCCCTGGTGGGCAACGCTGGCTGCCGTGGCCATGGCGGCGCTGTGCGGGTTGTTATTTGCCTGGCTGCCGGCCAGTAAAGCCGCCCGCTTACCGCCGGTGGCGGCGTTGTTGCAGCAACATGGCAAGTAGGAGGCGATGATGCGGGCACAGGATTGGTTGTTACTGGTGTTATCGTCGGTGCGTTTTAACCCGCTGAAAAGCCTGCTGACGGCCCTGGGGATTGCCATTGGTATCGCCGCCGTCACCTTATTAACCGCACTCGGCGAAGGCGTGCGCGGGTATGTGATCGACAATTTTTCCCAGTTCGGCACCCGCATTATTTCTGTTACGCCGGGGCGCAGCGACACCGCCGGCATGGGCTCGATTTTAAGTTCGGTGCAACTGCTGACCA
>JAEWQT010000151.1 GCA_023399105.1 Pseudomonadota bacterium
TTCATAAGACTCTATTGGTCATCCTCGCGGGGGGCGGCATCAACGCCGGGCCCCGTTTCTGTAGTGGTCAATCGGTTGAGCAGATCGCTCAGTTGACGCGGCTGCCCAGGAGCAGCTGCGGGGTCCGGCGGTTTTTCCTCAGGTAATTCAGCCTCATCCTCGTCTGGACGATGAAACAGGCTGCTTTCGACCCGCGCCACAATATCGGCGGCACGGGCCAGATCGTCTTCGGTTTCCGCCAGCACATCGGCGCCACGGGCGGCGATTTCGTCATCGCTGCGGAACTCGTAATCTTTGGCCGGCTCTTTACGCGCCTCGGCGTCATCGCCCAGTTCCAGGCGCCGGTTAGCATCATCCAGCTCGCGGATTTCCATCAGACTGGGCAGGTCTTCCAGGCTTTTCAGGCCAAAGTAATCGAGAAATTCTTTGGTGGTGGCGTACATGGCCGGCCGGCCCGGTACATCGCGGTAACCGACTACCCGCACCCATTCGCGCTCCAGCAGGGTTTTCATAATGCCGGAGCTGACCACCACGCCACGCACGTCTTCAATATCGCCACGGGTAATGGGCTGACGATAGGCAATAAGCGCCAGGGTTTCCAGCAAGGCGCGCGAATAACGCTGCGGGCGTTCATCCCACAGCCGTGCCACCCAGGGCGCGACGCTGGTGCGAACCTGTAAACGGTAACCCGAGGCCACTTCGGCCAGTTCAATACCGCGGCCCAGCAGGTCTTGCTTCAGTTCGTTCAGCGCCGCCCGCAGGTCACTGAACGATGGCGGATTTTCTTCGCCGAACAGGCTTTGCATGCGCTCCAGCGACAGCGGCGCACCGGCGGCCATTAAGGCGGCTTCGAGGATGTTTTTCAGCGGCGGCTGGCTCATGCCGGGTCTCCGTCGGGACTGCCGAATTCGTTATAGGCCGGCCCCTCGGCCGGGCGTTCACTGCGCGCCCTGACGTGGATAGGGCCGAACAACTCCTGCTGCACAATATCGATCAGCGCTTCTTTCACCAGTTCCAGCACCGCCAGAAAAGTCACCACGACGCCCAGTTTACCTTCCTGCTCGTCAAACAGGGAACGGAAGGTTATAAAATGCCCGCCCTGCAACTGGGCCAGCACCTGGCTCATGCGTTCACGGGTCGACAGCTGCTCGCGCTGAATTTCGTGGTGCTCAAAGCGTTCGGCCCGACGCAAGACGGCAGCAAAGGCCAGCATCAGTTCTTTCATGTCCACTTCCGGATGCACCCGCTCCTGAATACGGTCAGGGGCATCGATATCGGCGACAAAAATATCACGCTCCAGCCGTGGCAGTTCATCCAGATTTTCGGCAGCGTTTTTAAAGCGTTCGTATTCCTGCAGACGGCGCAGCAGTTCGGCGCGCGGATCTTCCTCCTCCCCCTCGGCACCGTCTTCACGGTTGCGCGGCAGCAGCATGCGGCTTTTGATTTCCGCCAGCATGGCGGCCATCACCAGATATTCACCGGCCAGTTCCAGCTGCAGCGACTGCATCAGGTCGATGTATTCCATGTACTGATCAACGATGTCGGAGACGTTTACATCGAGAATATCGAGGTTTTGCTTGCGGATCAGGTACAGCAGTAAATCGAGCGGGCCTTCAAACTGCTCCAGAATCACTTCCAGGGCATCGGGCGGAATGTATAAATCCAGCGGCAGCTGGGTATAGGGCTGCCCCTGCACCAGCGCAAAAGGCATTTCCTGCTGACCACTGCCACCCCGGCTGCTCGGCGCGGCCGGCGACACCACGCCCTCGGCGGGGGTGGTACTCGGCAGAGCGGCGTTATCCGGAGTGACGGGTTGCATAAGAACTCAGCGGAAGCCGTAAATACCGACCGCGCGGCGCACCTGCTCCAGCAGCGGCTGGCTGATGGCACGGGCTTTGGTAGCGCCCTGCTGCAACATGTCTTCAATGTCGTCCGGGCGTGCCAGCAGCTCGTTATAACGCTCGCGGGCTTCACCCACTTCGGCATTAATTAACGCGAACAGGCGTTTTTTGGCATCGCCCCAGCCAATACCATCGGCGTAGGCCTGACGCATTTCGGCGGTTTGTTCGGCGTTGGCAAAAGCCTGGTAAATCTGGAACACGGTGGAGGTATCCGGGTCTTTCGGCTCTCCCGGTTCCTGCAGGTTGGTAACGATCTTGTTGATGTGTTTCTGCAGTTGTTTCTCGGGCAAAAACAGCGGAATGGTATTACCGTAGCTTTTGCTCATTTTGCGGCCGTCGAGGCCCTGCAGCACGGCGACGTTATCGTCGACCTGATAGTCCGGCAGGGTTAACAGCGGTTCTTTTTTGCAGAACAGGTGGTTAAACCGCTGGGCAATATCGCGCGCCATTTCGACGTGCTGAATCTGGTCTTTACCCACCGGTACTTTATTGGCACCGAACATCAGAATATCGGCGGCCATTAACACCGGGTAGCTGAACAGGCCCATGGTAATGGCTTTATCGGCGTCTTCGCCGTCGGCGATGTTGGCATCCACCGCGGCTTTGTAAGCGTGGGCACGGTTCATCAGGCCTTTGGCGCAAACGCAATTCAGAATCCAGGTCAGCTCCGGAATTTCGCGGATATCGGACTGGCGGTAAAAGGTGGCGTTGTTGATATCCAGCCCCAGCGCCAGCCAGGTAGCAGCGATTTCCATGCCGGACTGGTGCACAGCGGCCGGGTCCTGACACTTAATTAAGGCGTGGTAGTCGGCCAGAAAATAGAAAGTTTCATTGGTGGCTTCACGGCTGGCGGCGATGGCCGGGCGAATGGCCCCCACATAGTTGCCCAGATGGGGGGTGCCGGTGGTGGTAATACCGGTTAAAACGCGCTGTTTACTCATACAACCAATTCTCGGTGCGGTGTGGCAAAGCGCAGCATAATACCGGTTTTGCCGCCCTTATAGAAACGCGCTGGCGTCGCCGACGCCCTGACGGGTTACCACGGCCTGTTCTTCGGTCATATCGACCACGGTGGTGGCTTCAAAACCACAGTGGCCACCATCAATCACCAGGTCCAGATCATGCTCCAGACGCTCGCGGATTTCGTAAGGGTCGGCCAGTGGCAGGTCTTCGCCGGGCAGAATCAGCGAGCTGCTCATCAGCGGTTCGCCCATTTCTTCCAGCAACGCCATGGCAATGGCATTGGCCGGCACACGGATGCCGATGGTGCGTTTTTTCGGGTTCATCAGCAGCCGCGGTACTTCGCGGGTGCCTTCCAGAATAAAGGTGAAGGCGCCGGGGGTGTGGGCTTTCAGCTGGCGGTACTGGCTGTTATCCACTTTGGCGAAGTTCGACAGCTCGGATAAATCACGGCACAGCAAGGTGAAATTATGCTTGGGCCCCAGCTGGCGCAGACGTTGTACGCGTTCGGTGGCTTTTTTATCGCCCAGCCGGCAAGCCAGCGCATAAGCGCAATCGGTCGGGATCACCACCAGACCACCGTTACGCAGAATTTCCGCCGCCTGTTTAATTAAACGCGGTTGCGGATTATCGGGATGGATCTGAAAAAACTGACTCATGGTAACTCCTTATCCGGCCGCCACAGAGGACGCCCAGTTATGCCACACCGGTGTAATCCCCGCCGGGAAGGTAGGCATAATGCCCAGTTCCAGGCCAAAACGGTTTGGCCCATGGTAATCACTGCCGCAGGAACCCAGCAGGTTAAATTCGCGCGCCAGGGCGCTGATTTGCCCTTGCTGATTGCTGTCCATTAACCCGTAGGCCACTTCCACCGCCGTGCCGCCGGCGGCGATAAAGTCCTGCAGACAGGCACGCAGTTTGGTGCGGGTCATATTGTAATGATGGGCATGGGCCAGCACGGCCGTACCACCGGCGGCGACAATCCACTGCACGGCGTCAGCCAGCTCCGGCCAGCCGGCTTTGACATCACCGGCTTTACCCGCGCCCAGATATTTACTGAAGGCTACTGCCATAGACGGTACCAGGCCCTTATCGACCAGATATTGCGCAAAGTGCGGACGGCCGATCTGATCGCCGCCGGCGTAGGCCTCTACCTGCGCCAGATCAATAGTATGGTGCAATTTTTTGCCCACTTTTTCCGCAATTAACGCCGCCCGGTTGCGCCGCGCTTCGCTTTGGCGCTGTTCGGCGGCCAGCATGGCCGGGCTGTCCGGGTCAAAATTCAGCCCCACCACATGGATGGTAATGCCGCCCCACACGCACGACAGCTCAATACCGGGAATCAGCCGGATACCGGCAGACTCTGCGGCCGGCCGGGCCTGACGGAACCCTTCAGCGGTATCGTGGTCGGTAATGGCCAGGGTGGTAATGCCCCGTTCATGCGCACGCGCGACCAGATCCGCCGGCGTTAATTTGCCGTCGGAGGCGGTGGTGTGACAATGCAGATCAGTTTCGGAAGGCACGTTGGACGCTTACCCCTGGTTACGCCATAATCGGCCCCATTGTAATAACACTGCGGCCACATAGCGAATACCGATATGCCCAGGCTCGCTACCGCCGACCATTCTTTCAGGAGCCTTACCCATGTGGTACGCCATTATGTCTCAGGATGTGCCCGACAGCCTGCAAAAACGATTGTCGGTACGGCCAGCGCATCTGCAGCGCCTGCAGGATTTAAAAGACGCCGGTCGTTTATTACTGGCTGGCCCACACCCGGCCATCGACAGTGAAGATCCGGGCAATGCCGGCTTTACCGGCAGCCTGGTGGTGGCTGAGTTTGCGTCCCTGGCTGACGCTCAGAACTGGGCCGATGCTGATCCCTATGTCGCGGCCGGGGTTTACCAGCAGGTGCTGGTAAAACCGTTCCGCAAAGTTCTTCCCTGAGTAGACAATAAAAAAGGAAATAAGCTGTGAAAAAATTCCTGCTTGCACTCACATTAATGGCTACCGCGGCGGGTGCTGCGGCGGTTGAAAAACGCTACGTAACCGATACGTTGTGGCTGCAATTACGCAGTGGTCCGAGCACCGAGTACCGGATTCTGCAGGCGCTGCCCAGCGGCGAACATCTGATTGTTATCGAGGAAGATGCGGAAACCGGTTACACCAAAGTAAAAACCGATAAAGGTCAGGAAGGTTTTGTGCTGACCCGTTTTCTGGAAATGGAACCCACTGCCAAAGAAAAACTGGTGCTGGCTAACCGCGAACTGGAAAAAGTGAAAGCCGAACTGGAAACCACCCGCACCCAGCGCAATGAGCTGCGCACTGAAGTGGAAAAACTGAAAAGCGAACGCTCGGGCTTGGGCCGCAGTAAAAATGAGCTGGAAGAAGAATTAAACCGGATTAAAACCATTTCTGCCAACGCGCTGGAACTGGATGAAAAAGCCCGTACCCTGACCGAGCGCAATCAGGAACTGGAACTGCAGCTGGAGTCGATCAGCGCCGAAAATGCTCAGCTGCACGACAACCGCCAGCAAACCTACCTGCTGTACGGTGGTGGTTTGGTGGTACTGGGGATTTTCGCCGGCCTGATTCTGCCGTCATTGCGTGGTAAGCGCAGCAGTGGGTGGTCCTGACGGATTACAACGTTCAAAGTTAAGCGTTCAAGGTTTGGCGTGCACGGCAGACATTCCCGGCGCACGCCCAACGCTTAACCCCCAACGCCCAACCCTTGCGGAATTATGTATGTTATTCAAAAAACTTCTCCCCACTCTTGCCTTCATCACCGCCCCGCTGCTGGCGTTACCGGCTGTTGCTGAAACCGTGCAGGTGTTGATGAAAACCAGCCAGGGCGATATTACCCTGGAGCTGGATCGGGAACGCGCCCCGGTTTCGGTCGACAACTTTCTCACCTACGCCAACAACGGCCACTACAACGGCACGGTTTTTCACCGGGTGATTAAAGATTTTATGATTCAGGGCGGTGGCTTTGATCAGAACATGCGTCAGAAAGCCACGCTGCCACCGATTAAAAACGAAGCGCAGAATGGCCTGAAAAACCGGCGCGGCAGCATTGCCATGGCCCGCACCAGTGTGGTCGACAGCGCCACCAGCCAGTTTTTTATTAACGTGAAAGACAATACCTTTCTGGATCACGGCAGCCGTGATTTTGGCTACGCGGTATTTGGTAAAGTGACGGCCGGTATGGATGTGATTGACGCTATTGCCTTAAGCCCTACCGGGCGCCGCGATATTCCGGCAGAGCCGATTATTATCGAGTCGGTAACCGTGGTTGCTGCACCAGAAGCCGCACCAGAAACTGCCACTCCTGCAGCTCAGTAACGGCCGTTACAACAACCACAGCAACAACGCCGGGATGGTAAAGAACGACAAGGTGGTGGATACCACCACCATGCCGGCCACCGCTTCCGGCTGGCGGTTAAAACGCTCGGCAAATAAATAATTAAACACCGCCACCGGCATGGCCGACTGAATCAGCACCACGCCCCGCGCCACGCCCTCCAGCGCCAGCAATTCCACCACCAATAAGCCCACCAGCAACCCGCCGCCAATGCGCAGTACGCTGTACAGCAAGGCCGTACGCCATTGGGTTACCTGCAGGCGCTGTAAGGAAACCCCCAGCGTCAGCAGCATTAAGGGAATGGTCATGCCACCGATTAATTTCACCGAATTCTGCACCGCCGAAGGCAGCGTCCAGTTTTGCCACAGCAGCAATAAGGCCAGCACAATCGAGTACAGCACCGGCATTTTCAGCAGCGCCGCCAAACCGCCGGCCTGCTTACCACCGGCCAATAAAATACCCGCCGGAAAATGCGCCACCGACAGCACCATAAAAAACGCCAGCGCCAGCGCCAGGCCTTCCTGACCAAAGGCCAGCAGGCACACCGGCAACCCCATATTACCGACGTTGGGAAAGACAAAAGAGGGTAAATAAGCGCGCACATCGTGGCCCAGCCAGCGCGGCACCAGGGCGCCGAACACCGCCATGAACAGGGCCACCAGCACACAGGCCAGCGCCGTCTGTTTAAAGGTATGTAAGTCGATACTCACCGAGCTGAGCACCGACAGCATCAGGCAGGGCGCGCCCACATTAAGCACCAGCCGGGAAATAAAATCGGCATCAAAACGCTGGCCGCGCTGCGCCCAGCCATAGCCAATGGCAGCACAAGCCAGCACCGGCGCCATCACGGCAAAAATTTCGGTTATCATGGCGCGCATCATACGCCAGCGCCGCGGCCTTTTCAGCCGCACGCAGGGCTTATTCCCCGGTCTTTTTTAAAACCTGCTGCCACGGAGATACCCAGTGCCGGAGCCATCTTCCCCAGCCGTTTTATCGCCACCTGACTTAAGCTGGCGCGCGGACGGCCAGCCGGTGTCGGAACAATTTAACGACCCGTATTTTTCCGTCGATAACGGCCTGGAAGAAAGCCGTTATGTGTTTCTGCAGCACAATGGCTTGCCGCAGCGCTGGCAAGACTGGCCCTGGACGCAGCAACCGGCATTCTGCATCGTCGAAACCGGCTTCGGCACCGGGCTGAATTTTCTACTCACCTGGGACAGCTGGCTTAAGCGCGGCCATAACGACGGCTGGCTGCACTTCACCAGCGTGGAAAAATACCCCTTAACACGTGAGCAGCTGCAACAGGCGCTGGCGCTGTGGCCCGGCCTGCAAGCGCTGAGTGAACGCTTACAACAGCAATGGCCGCTGCCGCTGCGCGGCGCCCATCATCTGCACTGGCCGGAAGAGCGTATATCCCTCACCCTCTGGTTTGACGATGTGGCCAACGCGTTGCCGCAACTGAGTGGCCCGGTACACGCCTGGTATCTGGACGGCTTTGCGCCGGCGCGCAACCCGGATATGTGGAACGACGACCTCTTTGCCGCCATGCGCCGCCTGAGCCAGCGCCAACCGCAGCAATACGATGGCAGCGTTAGTGCCACCATCGCCACCTTTACCGCCGCCGGACTGGTGCGCCGAGGTCTGC
>JAEWQT010000206.1 GCA_023399105.1 Pseudomonadota bacterium
GCACTGCGTACCCTGCGTGCCACTGCGCAGGAACCCTGACATATTCAGGGCCGGAGCTTTACTTTATTATGCCCTCACTTGCCTGACCGGACCGTTGGTGCCGGTTATTTTCTCCGCATTCTGATACAGGACATCCGTTTATGGCCTTTGATTACGGCAGCCAGGCCCTTGGCATTCCCAACCCGTTTAAAACAGAAGGTAAAATCCGCCTCGGCGCCGGAGTGCTGATTGCCGCACTGGCCTTTTTCCCGTTACTGGGCGTCGCCAGCGTCCTGAAAAGCAACCCGGTGCAGGCCTGGGGCATGGTCTTTATCGGCTTGTTTTTATTGACCTGGGGGTTACGCAGTATCGCCACCGGCGCCATGCAATTATTCCGCTTTTATGTGGGCCGCTCGGTGCCAGCATCGCTGGCCCGCAACTACGCTCCCAGCGAACGGGAAAATGCTGAACAGGAACAAGCCAGCGGCGTACTGGCGTACACCGCAGAGCGGCTGGAATCGATGCTGATGGGGCGCAAAAACATGACCTTCAGTGAACCGCAGGGCTGGCTGGCACGGCTGGTTCATTCGGTGATTCCCAGCCTGATTCTGGCCCCCTACCCGGTGCGCAATCTGGTGCAGGAACTGGCCGGGGTTCTGTCATCCACGCTGGTCGCGCTGGCAGCCTTTGCGCTGGCTTTTTTTGTTACCGCTACAGGCCTGGCCGGAGATGCCGGCGAGCTGATCAACTCGGTAATGTCTCTGCTGTTGCTGGTGTATCTGGTGTTTATCTGGCGCGCCTCCGCCAACAACCTGAGCACCGGCCGTAACCGCCAGCTGCACAGTAAAACCGCCGCCGGTCTGAGCCGTTTATTCGCCTTTGCCATTGTGGTGCCGGTGCTGATTGGTTATCTGCACTCATTGCTGACGCAGAAAGCTACGGGCCGGCAGCTGGCCGAAATCAATACCGCCTTAAACAGCGTCATGGTGTTTGATGCCTGGCTGAATTTACTGTTGCTGCTGGTGCTGGCCAGCATGGTACTGGTGCCCACTCTGCTGCTGGTGCGTGAGCGTCTGCGGCTGAACAGCAACAGCACGTCGGTGAGTGAATACCGCGACAATATGCAGGAGTCGGTACACCCCAACGAAATTTTCATCAATATTGAAAACATTGTGCTGGCCAACCGTCGTTTCCGGGAAATTCCGAACCGCGTGTACCGCGATTTTGAACCCAAGCTGCAGGAACAAAGCCAGGGTAAAGGTACCTTTAAAGGACAACTGCTGATTGAAACGCAGCCGGAATACCGGCCCATGTCGTTCAGCAAGCGTTTCGGCCAGATTCGTCTGTTCAGTACCCTCGGCGCGCAGCTGCTGACCGTACTGAGTGCCGCCATGCTGTACGCATTATTTACCTCCGGTTTTGAATCGGCCGGCCTTATTCAGGAGGCGGTGCAGAAACTGCCACGCAAACACACCGACGAATCAGTTCTGGCACTGCTGAGCCTGGCAGGCAATGAAATCAGCCAGTGGCTGACGCTGTTATTTGCCTTTCTGACGGTGGTATTTGCGGCGCGGATGCTCAGTAATGTGGCGCACACCTTCTGGTCGGAAATGCAGTTTTCCAGCCTGCTGCTATCGATTAAAACCGAGGGCACCTACACCGAAAGTAAAATTTCCACCGGCATGGCCTACAACGATTCCACCCGTTCAGAAAATGTCGTGGTGCGCAGCTCCATCACGCCCTGGGTGCTGGTGTCTCGGCTGCAGTCGTCCACCTACGCCACCAGCGGCAGCCAGAATCTGGAAATGCCGCGTCTGATTATGGGTATGGAAGAAGACCAGCAGGAGCTGGACACCATCGTGCACGAAATTCACACCTTCCTGCGCGGCCGTGAATTCATTGCCTCAATTAATAATGAAAAAGATCTGGCCAATGCCGAACGGATTTATCAGGTGAACCGCATCAGCAAATCCGAAGACGGCGATATCCGTCGCCTCGCCACCAGCGACGATGACCCGGCCCTGCTGACCCGTCAGACCGAAAGCAACGACGAGCCGGGCACCGTTTAAGCCTTACGTTCAGACCCGACCGGATGATGGCCACAGCTGGGGCAATCATCCCGGCGGGGCATCAGCTGCCCAACCCCACTGGCAGCCAGACACGGCAGGCGGCGCTGCCTAACCCACCCAGCACCAGTACGCAGCTGTCTGCCAGCGCCTGCTGCCCCTCAATATCCAGCTGCGGCAGAAAAATATGACGGCTGTAGCGCAATAACTGCTCATCGTTCATGACCCGCCCCCGCTCCTGCATCCGTGAAACGCCGCATCATATCATCCGGTGTGCGGGAAGCTGGCAACAGGAGTAGAGCACCCGCTAAAAAGCGTATACAATGCGCGCACTTACGACATCAGCCCCGGCTGACACCGTAAACCGCCCGTAGCTCAGCTGGATAGAGCGCTGCCCTCCGGAGGCGGCTATCACTAAGATAGAGACACTGGAGAGCACATATCAAAACCGGCACAGTCTTTAGCTGGTTTTTCTACGACCGCCCTTAGCTCAGCTGGATAGAGCGCGGCCCTCCGGAGGCCGAGGTCAGAGGTTCGAATCCTCTAGGGCGGGCCATTTGATAGCTTCCCTCGTGACCACAAAACTGCGATTTTTCAAATGGTGACCAAATGGTGACCAAAAAGTGACTAAGCCGAAATGGCATTAGTCTTGTTAGAGGCCCAATTGATAGCTTCCCTCTTTTGGTCACGTCGACAATCTTCAAAATACTAACTTTAAATCCACGATCTGATTGTTTGGACCTTCTGATCTAAGCACAACGTTCGGATTACTGGATAATTCATAGTTCAGGGACATTGTAAGCGCGAAAGGAAACAAAACTGGCAAAGAATGAAGGCTTTGTAGAGAGAATGACTTTCCGGAATAGCGCAAGGCAGCTTCGATTAACCAAAGCGAGAGCTCAGCATCAGCGACAAAAATTGCATCCTGTCCTATGACTCTTTTATTTTCCTCATCTCTTTCCAGTGCTTGCCAGCTAGCCATGGACTGCAGGACCCTTAAAACTGCTCTTTCGATTCCATGACGATCGCCATATTGTTCAGCAATGCGACGTTGAATCTCTTTCACAGAGCAATCG
>JAEWQT010000283.1 GCA_023399105.1 Pseudomonadota bacterium
CTTTAGTGGCATCAATACCCAGATCGTTCAGCAGCGAGCGGAAGGTTTCCAGGTCATTAATACGCAGGCCGCGGGCTTTGTTCATGCCCAGGGTCCATTCGTAATTCACCGCGCCGGGGATATGACCGCCGCGGGCAGAAATCACTTTCTCACCCGTATATTCGGCCGGTGAGCGGGCATCCCAGATAGCAAAGTCCGGTTGTCCCAAGCGTTGCAGAATCTGCTCTTTGGTCAGCGAGCAATCCGGGTTGCGCAACTCAGCTTGATAGACCGATGCGGTCGGCAGCGTTTCTGTGCTGCTGGTGGGCAGGCCCTCGGCGCGCCAGGCGACCAGGCCACCGTTCAGATAGGAATACCGGGTGTGCCCCAGGCAGTCGAGTACCCAGATCAGACGACCAGCCCAGCCGCCGCCTTCGTCGTCAGAACAAATAACGTGCGTATCCGGGGTTAAGCCCAGTTCACTGAAAACGGCACTCAGTTGCGCCATTGATGGCAAAGCGCCCGGGGTAGGAGTAGTGCCCAGCTGCAGGCGTTTGAAATCCAGCCACACCGAACCGGGAATGTGGTTTTGCAGATAGTTGTCGCGGGCAGCCTGCTCAATAATCAGCACCTTGCCATCGGGCGGCAGGCTGGCAGCCAGTTGGCTGGGCTCCAGTAATAACGGAAAACGGTTCATGCGGCGTAGCCCCCGGTAATTCCAGACGAATGCGCGAGTTTAGCCAACCTTGGTGGTTCTGTCAGGTCTCTGCACGCCGAATCAATCCGTTGGCGGGCGCCGGCGGCGTTGCTCGGTGTTTATGCGCAGGACGGTCAGGCCATGGCAGGTAACGATGCACAGGTTTTTAAACTCGATAAATTCAGCCTGGCTGAAGGCTGGCTGGTGGTCTGCTCCCAGTGCCATCACCAGACCAATAGGCTGAGCGCCGGCATCAATGGACATCATCATGCAATGCTGCGGCAGGCGTTCGGCCATGGCCGGCGGAATATGGGCCAGATAGCGGTCCCGGTTATCCGGGTTCAGCATTGCCGCCGCTTGTTTTTCCATCAGTTTGCTGAACAGCGATGGGGTGCGCAGATCAATTATAAAGCGCCGCAGTGGGGCTTGTTCAGGCAGCCCTTCGGCATAAAAAACCTTCAGGGCGGTGCGCTCACGGTTAAGCAGCGCAATGCAGGCCGCCGGTATGCCCAGGCCGCTGCAAATACCTTTCAGCATGCCGCGCATCAGATAATGCAGATCACCGAAGCTGTCCGGTTCGTGCTGTAACTGGCGCAGCAGTTTTTTCATATACAGCGGATCCTGACGGCGCTCAGCTGGGGCAGCGTTGGGCGCAGTCGGGGTGCCAGCCGGCGCGTCGCCGGCGGCGCTGGTCTGGTGTTCACGGAATGGCTGGCGCAGGCCCGCCGGCGGAATATCCTCCTGGCCCATGGGATTAACCCAGGGGTAGGGTTGATAGGCGGAGAGCGGGCTGGCCAGCAGATGCAGGCCGGTGGCGACGCTGCTGTGCTGTTGACGGGTGGTTAATATCTGCACCTGGCGCAGATGCGGCCGCAGTATGTGAATCGAACGCCCCAGCCAGTTGGCGATCAGCTGCTGCCAGCGCTGGCTGCGCGGGCTGTCGGGGGCAATATGCCAGTGCCAGGCCAGCGCGTTGGCCATCAGGCAGATCATGAAGGGTTGATGGCAACGGTGCATCAGGGCGCGCTGATCGTCGCTGTCTCTGGGGTCGTGCCGGCGCAAATGCCGCCATTGGGCCCGATCTGGCCATTGGGCCGGTTCATACAGAGCTTGTGCCATGGCGGGCAGATGCAGTTGCCGGGCTAATTGCGGCCATTCGCGCTGGGCCGGGCCGAAGATCATCCGGCTGGCCGGCAGCAGGTCGATGTCGTTGCCCAGCAGGTGCAGCCAGTTACGCACCGGTGGGTGCTGCAACAGCCACAGCCACAGCGGTGCTGACGACATCAGAGTGCTCCAGCGGGCATAATGGGGCGTGGTGTTGTTCAGCACGCCGGCCCAGTCGGCGGCCAGATTGCCGGCCAGCTGAGCCGTGAGTAAGGCGCGGCGGTACAGCTGCAGATGCACGTCATCGGTATCGGCGGCCACCACCGGCAGGTGTTTCATCAGTTTTACCAGTGACTCCAGGCCCAGCAGGGCCAGGCAGCTGGCGGCCCCCGATACCTGCGCCAGGCTGTTGGGACGATTGCGGGCCACTTGCTGCTGCAAATGCAGACACAGGGCTGCGTCCTGTTCAACCAGTGGCGCCAGATCATCAAAGCTGACGCGGCGGTTCTGCAGTTGCTTTTTGATCCGCAGACGCGTTTCCGCCAGAATCGGAAAGTCCTGACTGGCGCCGGTTTTGCGCCACAGGCCGGCCGCTGGCGGGGTAATGAGTACAGATGTCATGAGGGATTGTATAACTGCCCGTTGTCGCCTTTACTTACAAGCTGCTGATGTTAACCGGATATCGGCCGATACACTCAACTATAGACATAAATTATTCTTCCGCTGGTTGCCTTAAGGACGTTAACGGATGCTGTTTCTGATTGGTCTGAGCATTGTTTTTGGCAGTGTGCTGTATGGCTATGTGATGTCACATGGCAATCTGCTGGCCTTATGGCAGCCCTTTGAAATTCTGATTATCGTTGGTGCTGCGTTCGGTGCCTTCCTGATTTCCAATCCCTGGCATGTGGTGAAACATTGTTTCAGTCTGACCCCGCAAATCATCATTGGCAGCAAGGTAAACAAAGCCCTGCACATGGATGTTCTCGGGCTGCTGTATGACATTCTCAACAAAGCCCGCCGTGAAGGTATTATGGCCATTGAGGCGGATGTCGAAAGCCCGTCCTCCAGTGCGCTGTTTTCCCGTTATCCGGCCATTCAGGCCAATGAAGAGCTGGCCCATTTTATCGCCGATTATTTCCGCATTATTGCCGCCGGCAACCTGACGTCGTTCGAGCTGGAAGCACTGATGGACCAGGAAATTGAAGCCCGTATGCACGAACTGGAAACGCCGGCCAATGCGGTTGGACGGGTCGCGGATGCCTTGCCGGGCTTTGGTATTGTCGCGGCCGTACTGGGGATTGTGATTACCATGGGTGCCATTGATGGGGAAATTGCAGCCATTGGTGCTCATGTCGCTGCAGCCCTGGTCGGTACTTTTATGGGGGTTTTTCTCGCTTACGGTATTGTTGGTCCGGTCAGTGCGGTGCTGCACCATCTGGCGGAAGAAGAAATTAAACTGTACGAAGCGGTGAAGTCCTGTGTCATCGCCTCCCTTAACGGCTTGCCGCCGCAGCTGGCGGTGGAATTTGGCCGTAAATCCCTGTTCACCCGTGACCGGCCCACCTTTACTGAGGTTGAAAGTAAGGTGCGGAGCCGCTGATGGAAAATCTGGGCCAGAACAAAAACATCGTTATTCGTCGTATTAAAAAAGGCAAACATGGCCATCATGGCGGTGCCTGGAAAGTGGCGATGGCGGATTTTGCGCTGGCCATGATGGCGCTGTTTCTGGTGTTGTGGATTATCAGTAATTCTGACGAAACCCAGCGGGCCGCCATTTCCGGTTATTTTCAGGACCCGCTGGCTTACGAAGAAGGCAGTAAAGTACCATCACGTTATGTCATTGATCTGGGTGGCTCGCCATCGCAGGCGGACAACATCGCTGAATCGGAAGTGATTGATCCGGAAAAAATTCTGCAGGCGGAAGAAATTGAAAGCATGGCGGAAGCCATTGAGCGGCAGCGGCTGGAAAACAAAAAAGCCCAGATCGAAGAGCGCATTAATGCCAGTCCGACCCTCAGCCCGTTTAAAGATCAGCTGTTGCTGGACATCACCACTGAAGGTTTGCGGTTGCAGATTGTCGATAAGACCAACCGGCCGATGTTTGATACCGGCAGTGCACGGCTGAAATATTATTCTGAAGATATTCTGTGGGAGCTGGCGCCGTTAATGGCCGCCATGGATAACCGCTTATCCATTTCCGGCCACACTGATGCGGCGCGCATGGGCGGGCTGGATGAGTCTGAAGACGCCAACTGGAGTTTGTCGGCGATGCGCGCCGACAGTGCGCGGCAGGCGCTGATGGAAGCCGGGGTGCCGAAGACGCAGATCGCGCAGGTGATTGGCATGGGGGATACCGCCCCGCTGGATGCCAACGATCCTTATGCAGCCGTTAACCGGCGTATTTCCATTACCCTGCTGAATATTCGTTCTGAAGCCAGCGTGCGCAAACGTGGTGCTGAACCCGCGGTGGAATTTATTAACGGTGGCGAAACGGATGCCGGTACCGCGGATCCGCGCGAGCCGGTGATTAATCGTTCCGGCTCCATGCTGGAGCGTCTGCGCCAGCAGCGTGAAGCGCGGGATAACCCTTACGATAACCCGCCCAATGAAGAAGAAGCGTTCTGGTAGTGTTTAAGGAGCCTCTGAATAACTCTGCACAGCTCTGCGCGAGTATTTGCGGGCTGCAGAGCAAGGCGGTGAACGCAGAGAATGGCGAGCCCTTTTCAAGTTCGCCAACGCCGCTATACGGCCCGGAAAGTCGCGCCCTACGGGGATTGAGTTATTCAGAGGCTCCTTAAAGCCCGG
>JAEWQT010000096.1 GCA_023399105.1 Pseudomonadota bacterium
GGCCTGCACGGTATGCTGTTGCATAACAGCGGCGATGAGCAGTGGGATATCGGTAAAGCGGATTTGTTCCCGCAGAAAGGCTGCTACCGCCACTTCGTTGGCGGCGTTCAGCACCGCTGGCATGGTGCCACCGGCGGCAAAGGCATCACGGGCCAGCTGCAGACAAGGGAAAGTAACCTCATCGGCCGGTTCAAAATCCAGCCGCGCAATGCTGAACAAATCCAGCGCCTGCACCCCGGCATCGATGCGCTCGGGCCAGGCCATGCCGTAAGCAATGGGCGTACGCATATCGGGCTGACCCAACTGCGCCAGTACCGAGCCATCGCAATACTGCACCATGGAGTGAATCACGCTTTGCGGATGCACCACCACCTGCACCTGTGCAGGCTGACAGTTAAACAAAAAGCAGGCTTCGATCAGCTCCAACCCTTTGTTCATAAGAGTGGCGGAATCGACGGAGATTTTTTGCCCCATCGACCAGTTGGGATGCGCCACCGCCTGCGCCGGGCTTACCTGTTGCAGTTCAGCATGGGTACGACCGCGGAACGGCCCGCCCGAGGCGGTGAGCAGAATTTTACGGATACCGTGCTGAGTAAAATCACCGTGGTAATCAGCCGGCAAGGCCTGAAAAATGGCATTGTGTTCGCTGTCGATGGGCAGCAATACCGCGCCGCCGTCACGCACCGTTTGCATAAACAGCGGGCCGGCCATGACCAGGCTTTCTTTATTGGCCAGCAAAACCCGCTTGCCGGCACGGGCCGCCGCCAGTGTGGGTAATAAACCGGCGGCGCCGACAATGGCCGCCATGACCATGTCGGTATCGGCGTGCTCTGCCACCGCAGCCATGGCCTCGCTGCCGCTTAGCACGTCAGTGGCGCAGCCGGCCGGCAACAAGTCCTGCACCGCCAGCGCGGCATCGTTATCAGCCATGACGGCAAAGCGAGGGGTAAATTCAGTAATCTGTTGCGCCATTAAGGCGGCGTTGTGGCCAGCCGCCAGGGCCAACACCTGATAACGACCAGGGTGGCGGCGCACCACATCGAGCGTGTTGCATCCGATGGAGCCGGTGGACCCCAGTACGGTAATGCGTTGGATCATGTCAGATTCCAGTCGAGAATCAGCATCATAAAGGCAAACACCGGCACCGCCGCTGCCATGCTGTCGATACGATCCAGCACACCGCCATGGCCGGGCAACAGCGAAGAGCTGTCTTTAATGCCACGATGGCGCTTCATCATGCTTTCCACCAGATCGCCCAGCACCGAAATGACCATGGTCACCAGAGTAATCAGCAACAGTTGCAGACCGAACTGGGCGTCGACCGGCCGTAACCAGCCGTCAATGTAGAAAGCGAAGCCTGCCGCCACCAGCAAAGTGGTGGCCAGGCCACCCCAGAAACCGGCCCAGGATTTACCCGGACTGACATGTGGAGCCAGCTTGCTGCGGCCCCAGCGCTTACCCGAGAAGTAGGCGCCGGTATCCGCACCCCACACCACCAGCATGACATACACAATCAACAGCGAGCTGTGCTCCGAGACTTTCAGGTGCATAAAGCCGACCCACATAGGGATCAGCACACACAACCCCAGCAACGCCCGGATCGGACGCGCCGCCCACACTTCAGTGCCGCCCGGATAGCGTTTTACCAAGGCAAATGCCAGCACCCACCACAGCGCGCCGGCAGCCAGGTAATACACTTTGTACTCTTCGTGAATACGCAGAAAACGCGCACTGGCGTACAAGCACAGAAACACCACCAGCGCATACAGAATGCGGCTCCAGTTTTTCTGATAACCGGCAATATTGGCCCATTCCCAGGCACCTACCGTGGCAATCACGGCAATAAAAATGGCAAATTCCTGCAACGGCAGAAAGAAAATACCGCCAATCATCAGTGGCGCCAGCACCAGCGCGGTCAGTACGCGTTCCTTAAACACCTTATTTTTTTCCTTCTAACTGATCGTCGGTACGGCCAAAGCGGCGGGTCCGCTCGGCAAAAGCCGTCAATGCTTGCTGATATTCTTGTTCTTTGAAATCTGGCCAGAAGACCGGCGAAAAATACAGCTCGGAATAGGCCGTTTGCCACAACATAAAGTTGCTGATGCGCTGCTCGCCGCCGGTACGGATCAATAAATCCGGCGGTGGTAAATCGGCCAGCCAGGTATAGCGGTGAAACACCTGCTCGTTAATATCCTGCGGCTGCAGCGTACCGGCCTGGACGTCTTCGGCAATGCGACGGGCCGCCTGAGCGATGTCCCACTGACCACCGTAGTTAGCCGCCACCACCAGCGTCATGGCCGTATTATTGGCCGTTAAGGCTTCGGATTCACGAATCAGCTGTTGCAGACGCGGGCTGAAGCCCGACACATCGCCCATGATCTGCAGGCGGATGTTGTGCCGGTGCAGCTTGCGCACTTCCCGCTCCAGCGCCAGCACAAACAGGCTCATCAGAGCACTGACTTCATCCGCCGGCCGCCGCCAGTTTTCACTGCTGAAGGCAAACAGAGTGAGGACTTCCACCCCCTGTTTTGCCGAGTGCTCAACCACCGCTCGCACAGCATCCACACCAGCCTTATGGCCAGCGACACCGGGCATAAAACGACGTTTTGCCCAACGGTTGTTGCCATCCATGATGATGGCAACATGGCGGGGGATATCGCCCTGCACAGCCAGGGAGTCGTCAATACTGGTCGACATAGGACATCAGACCTGCATCAGGTCTTTTTCTTTGGCGGCCAGCAGGTTGTCGATTTCAGCAATGAATTTGTCGGTTAATTTCTGGATCTGATCTTCACCACCGCGCTGTTCATCGGACGAGATCAGTTTTTCTTTCTCCAGATCTTTAATCTGGGCATTGGCATCACGACGGATGTTACGCACGGAAACCCGGCCTTTCTCTGCCTCGGCCTTGGCCTGCTTGATAAAGTTTTTGCGGGTTTCTTCGGTGAGCGCCGGCATCGGCAAACGGATGGTGTCACCGTTGGTCGACGGATTAAGCCCCAGATCAGACTTCATGATGGCCTTCTCAATCGCCGGTACCAGACTTTTTTCCCACGGATTGATCGCCAGCGAACGGGCGTCTTCCACAATGATGTTGGCAACCTGGGAGAGCTGGGTAGGTGTACCGTAGTAGTCCACCATCACACTATCCAGAATGGCAGGATTCGCGCGGCCGGTGCGCACTTTCTTAAAGGCTTCCACCAGCGCTTGCACGCTTTTGCTCATGCGGTCTTCCGCATCCTTTTTAATGTCGTTAACCATGCTTACTTTTCCTCGCTTACGATCAGGGTGCCGTCATTACCGCCGGTCATCAGACGGGCCAGCACACCTGGTTCATTCATGTCATAAACCCGCAGGGGCATATTGTGATCCCGCGCCAGGCAGATGGCCGTAAGATCCATCACACCCAGTTGTTTTTCCAATACTTCCTGATAGGTCAGGATGTCGTACTTTTCCGCATTCGGGTCTTTCTTCGGATCGGCAGTATACACGCCATCGACATTGGTGGCTTTCAGAACCACATCGGCGTTGATTTCGATGCCACGCAAACAGGCCGCCGAGTCGGTGGTAAAAAACGGATTGCCGGTGCCGGCCGCAAAGATCACCACATCACCCATTTCCAGCGCCCGGATAGCACTGCGACGGTCGTAATGATCCACCACGCCACTCATTGGAATTGCGGACATAACGCGGGTCGGCATATTGGCACGCTCCAGCGCATCACGCATGGCCAGTGCATTCATCACCGTGGCCAGCATGCCCATGTGATCACCGGCGACCCGATCCAGGCCGGCTTCGCTAAGCGCCTTACCGCGAAACAGGTTACCACCACCGATCACCAGACCAACCTGCACACCAATGCCACGCAACTGACCCACTTCCAGAGCCATTCGGTCGAGCACCTTGGGATCAATACCAAAATCCATATCGCCCATCAGGGCTTCGCCGCTCAGTTTCAGCAGGATACGTTTGTATTTGGCACTTTTTTGCTCAGCCATGGTGATCTCCGGAATATGTGATGTCTGCGTTTTCTTTAAACCAGGCGGTATTCACCGCCATCCTGCGCCAGCATCGGCGCAGATACAAATATGCCGGGCGAGCCCGGCATATTAATGGGTATTCAACCAGATGATGGCTGGGCTACCCGCTGTCAGTATCAGCCTTTCAGCTGTGCTGCAACTTCGGCGGCGAAGTCTACTTTTTCAACTTCTATGCCTTCACCCACTTCCAGACGCAGGAAGGAGATCACTTCAGCACCGCCTTCTTTGGCCAGCTGACCAACGGTCTGGTCAGGGTTCTTAACGAACGGCTGATCCAGCAGGCTGTTTTCTTTCAGGAACTTGTTGATACGACCACCCATCATTTTCTCAACGATTTCGGCAGGCTTACCAGCCATATCCGGCTGTGCACGGATAATTTCCTTTTCCTTCTCCAGCACTTCAGCCGGCATGTCTTCACCACGAACTACGCGCGGGTTTGCGGCAGTTACGTGCATAGCAATGTCTTTGGCCAGTTCTTCGTTGCCGCCTTTCAGGGCCACGATGCAGGCAATTTTGCCGTTGGAGTGAACGTAGGCACCCACGGTTTCAGCTTCCACAACGGCCGGACGACGTACAGTGATGTTCTCACCGATTTTCTGTACCAGAGCTTCACGCGCCTGTTCCAGCTCGCCTTCCATCAGTTTGGCCACATCAGCTTCTTTAGTAGCAGCCAGCTTGGCGACAACCTGATCGGCAAAGTTGTTGAAGTTGGCATCGCCAGCGGCGAAGTCAGTTTCAGAGTTCACTTCAACAGCCACGGCCACGCCAGCGTTAACCACCACGCGGATTTTACCTTCAGCGGCAGTACGGTCGGCTTTCTTAGCGGCTTTCAGGCCAGAATTTTTGCGCAGGTTTTCAATCGCCAGATCGATATCACCATTGGCTTCAACCAGTGCTTTTTTGCACTCCATCATGCCCAGGCCAGTACGCTCGCGCAGTTCTTTTACCTGAGTGGCAGAAACGTTAGACATCTGTGTAATCCTCTATTTTTAACTTGTCTGAAATCTTGCACCTAAAAAAAGGGGGCAAGCCCCCTTTTTAGTGAGAAACTGCGCTTACTCTGCAGCTTCCTGCGCCGGAGCGTCTTCTGCCACTTCGACAAATTCGCTGGCTGCAACGCCGTTCTGCTGCTTGCCTTCCAGCACAGCATCAGCCACTGCAGTAGCGTAGATCTGGATAGCACGAATGGCGTCGTCGTTACCCGGGATAACGTAATCGATACCGTCCGGGTTGGAGTTGGTATCAACGATACCAATGACCGGAATACCCAGCTTGTTGGCTTCCTGAATGGCGATGCGCTCGTGATCAACGTCGATGACGAACAGCACGTCCGGCAGACCGCCCATGTCTTTGATACCACCGATAGAACGCTCCAGCTTCTCCATTTCACGGGTACGCATCAGAGCTTCTTTTTTGGTCAGCTGTTCAAAAGTACCATCGGTGCGCTGGGTTTCCAGATCACGCAGACGTTTGATGGACTGACGGATGGTTTTGTAGTTGGTCAGCATACCGCCCAACCAGCGGTGCGCTACGAAAGGCATACCGGCACGCTCGGCCTGCTCTTTCATGATTTTACCAGCGGCGCGTTTGGTACCAACAAACAGAACTTTGTTGTTACGGGCAGCCATGGATTCAACCAGTTTCAGGGCATCATTCAGAGCCGGAACAGTGTGCTCCAGGTTGATGATGTGAATCTTGTTGCGGGCGCCGAAAATGTACTTGCCCATTTTCGGGTTCCAGTAACGGGTCTGGTGACCGAAGTGTACGCCTGCTTTCAGCAGGTCACGCATGCTTACTTGTGCCATGTTTCTATACCTTAATATTGGGTTAGGCCTCCGCACCCCCACCGTTACCGACCGCATCAGAGATACGGCACCCCGGTACAGCGTTGTGAGGTACGTGTGTCATTGGGCTGCCACGGGTGGCTGGCCTGCGATTTTTCGCGGGCGCTTTATACCACCTTTCTGCCATAAAGACCAGCACCCTCCACCACTCAAAACCCCTTATCAGCGCCGATAACCGGCACGCCGGTGGGGCGAATACTTACCAAGCGGTCAAAGCATCTCCGGCGTTGGTTCAATACCACGGCCACAACCAGTACAATGGTGGCACTTACGAGTTACAGGTAACCAATTCCCATGAGTGTCAGCATCAAGTCCGCTGAGGACATCGCCAAAATGCGCATCGCCGGCCGTCTGGCCGCCGAAGTTCTGGAAATGATCGAACCCTATGTTAAGCCCGGCGTTTCCACCGGCGAGCTCGACCGCATCTGTCACGATTACATTGTGAATGTGCAAAAGGCTATTCCGGCACCGCTGAACTACCACGGTTTCCCCAAATCCATCTGCACCTCCATCAACCATGTGATCTGCCATGGCATTCCCAGCGATGACAAAATCCTGAAAAAAGGCGACATCCTTAACATCGACATCACCGTGATCAAAGACGGTTACCACGGCGATACCAGTAAGATGTTTTTTATCGGTGAGCCGACGCCGGCCAACGAGCGCCTGGTACGCATCACCCAGGAATGTCTGTATATCGGTATTGACCTGGTCAAGCCCGGTGCACGCCTCGGTGATATCGGCCATGCCATTCAGCAACACGCCGAATCCAACCACTATTCCGTCGTCCGCGAATACTGTGGCCACGGTATCGGCCAGGTTTTCCATGAAGATCCGCAGGTGTTGCACTATGGCCGCCCGGGTACCGGACTGGAATTGCAGGCCGGCATGATCTTTACCATTGAGCCGATGATCAACCTCGGCACCCGCTTTAATAAACTGATGAAAGACGGCTGGACGGTGGTTACCAAAGACCGCAAACCGTCAGCACAATGGGAGCACACCATTCTGGTGACCGACACCGGCGTGGAAATTCTGACCCTACGCAGCGAAGAAACCCGCTACCAGAGCTGAGCTATGTTGCCGGACACAGAACGGCCGGCTCTGCCGGTTATTAACAGCGAACAACTGCTGCAGGATTTGCAGGCTGCACGTTCGCCGTTACCTGTTATCCGGCCCTTGCTGAAACAGATTCAGGAACAAGCACACCAGTATTTCCGCGCGACCCTGAATGCCGTTACGCTGGTGCGCCATCGCGCCGGCTTAATTGACCAGATTCTCCACTGCTTGTGGCAGAACACCGGCCTGTCGGCTAACGGACTGGCGCTGATCGCCGTTGGCGGATACGGCCGGGGTGAACTGCACCCACATTCTGACATTGATCTGTTGCTGTTATGTCGCGATGAACACGTCATTACCGCCAACAGCGAACCGCTGCAAAACTTTATTACCCTGCTGTGGGATCTGAAACTGGATGTCGGCCACAGCGTTCGGACGCTGGCAGAGTGCGTTACCGAAGCCAGCAAAGACCTGACCATTATCACCAACATGATGGAAAGCCGGATTATTACCGGTGATGCCTCGCTGCATGAGCAGCTGAAGCAGGCCACCGGCCCTGAACACTTATGGCCGGCGCAGGAATTCTTTCAGGCCAAGTGGCAGGAGCTGCGCGATCGCCATCGCAAGCACAACGATTCGGAATACAATCTGGAACCGAATGTTAAAAACTCTCCCGGCGCTCTGCGGGATATTCAAACCATTTGCTGGGCCACCATGCGTTACTTTGGTGAAGGTACCTTACAGTCATTGCAGCAGCAGGGTTTTCTGACTTCCTTTGAATTTGAACGTCTGCAACGCAGTCTGCATTTTTTGTGGCAGGTTCGCTACGCCCTGCACATGCTGGCGGGACGGGAAGAAGATCGTCTGTTATTCGACCTGCAGCGTGAAGTCGCTGCCCTGCTCGGTTTCCATGACGATAAGTCACGCCTGGGCGTGGAATACTTTATGGGGCGTTTCTATCGCAACCAGCTGGCCACCATGGAGCTGTGCGATTTATTACTGCTGCACTTTAATGAAGACTTTATGAAACGCGACAAGGTGCACGAAATCGTTGCCCTGAACGAGCACTTTGTCCTCAACAATGGCTATCTGCAGCTGCAGGATATCGGCTTGTTTGCACGTCAGCCCGAGTGGCTACTGCGTGTTTTCGTGTTAATGGCCGATACCCCGGAAGCCAAGGGCATTCATTCGGATACCATTCGGGCGCTGCGCGATCACCGCCACCTGATTGACGATAATTACCGTCAAAACCCGGCTTTTAATGCCATATTCATGGAATTATTACGCAATCGTTCGCGCATCGTCCGTGAATTATCCCGCATGATGCGCTACGGAATTCTGGGCCGTTATATTCCCGAATTTGGCCATATTATCGGCATGATGGAACACGACCTGTTTCATGTATACACGGTAGATGAACACAGCTTTCGCATGATGCGTTTTTTACGTCAGTTGCGTTTCGGTGATGTCCGTGAACGTTTTCCACTGGCCTCCAATCTGATTCACCGCGTACAGAAAAAGGAACTGCTGTATTTAACTGCTCTGCTGCACGATACCGGTAAAAGCCTGAATGGTGACCATACGGTTAACAGTGGCGAAATTGCCGCAGCCTTTTGCCGTCAGCACAATTTGCGCCCTACCGACAGCCACCTGGTAACCTGGTTGTGTGCCAACCATTTATTAATGTCGCAGGCGTCTCAGCGCCTGGAAATCAACAACCCGGAAGATATTTATCCCTTTGCCCGGGAAGTCGGCGACCAGCATCATCTGGACATGCTGTATCTGATCTCAGTGGCTGATATTTACAGCACCAACCCTAAGCTCTGGACCAGCTGGCGGGCTGAACAAATGAGTGACTTGTATTACAGCACCCAGGCCACTCTGCGCCGCGGTCTGAATACGCCCCCTAATAAAGATGCCTGGATCAATGAAATACAGCAGGAGGCACTGGCCAAGCTGCAACAACATGGCCTCAGCGAAGCGCGGGTACGCCAGATCTGGGGGGAGCCAGATGACGACTACTTTCTGCGTGAAGGTGTCGATAACGTCGTCTGGCATGCTCTGGAAATTGACGCCCACGGTAACAGTAGCGCCCCACTGGTTTCCATTCGCCAGACTTCATTAGAAAAGTCCGAAGGCGCCACTCAAATCTTCATTTTTATGAAAGATCAGGTGAATTTATTTGCCGCGACCACCGCCACGCTTGACCAGCTGAATCTGAATATTCAGGACGCTCGCATTATGACCTCGGAAAAAGAGCATAATGTGGTCGACACCTATATTGTTCTGGACGAAAACAACCAGCCAATCAACGATCCTGACCGTATTGAGCATATTCGCCAGACCCTTATTCAGGCACTAGCGGATCCGGAGAATTACAGTACCATTATTCAGCGCCGCACACCCCGCGCGCTGAAACAATTTAAAGTGGAAACGCAGGTTTCCATCAGCACCGACCCGGTAATGCAACGCACTGTACTGGAAGTGATTGCGGCTGACCGCCCCGGTCTGCTGGCACGAATGGGCGCGATTTTATCGGCCGCCGGTATCCAGCTCCAGGGCGCCAAGATTCTGACCGAAGGCGAACGGGTATCGGATATTTTCTATATTCTTGATCAATCTGGTCAGCCCTTTGCCAATGCCGATGAATGCCTGGCGCTGAAAGAAGCGATCATTGAAGGCCTGGCGGAGCAGGTAGAAGCACAGTCTGCGGTCTGAGGTTTTACGTAAATTTCGATGAATGGCAGCGAAAAAATCGGCTCTTCTTTTGTGCTTTGTCCAGCTACAGTAGAGCTATGATTTTTCGTCAGGAGCCGTCCATGAACCCACGCACCCTTCAGCATATTATTCCCAGCCATCCCAGCTCTGATGGCGATGGTGTAAAGATCCGCCGGGTGGCTATGTTTGATCAGCCCGTGACCGACCCTTTTCTGATGCTGGATGAGTTATCTTCCGATAATCCCGACGACTATATCGGTGGCTTCCCGCCCCATCCGCACCGGGGTATGGAAACCTTAACCTATTTACGCCACGGCTCACTGGAACACCGCGATCATCTGGGTAATCGCGGACTGATTACCAGTGGTGGCGCACAATGGATGTCGGCTGGCCGTGGCATTATTCACAGTGAAATGCCCGCCCTGGATATGCGGCGGTTGCACGGTTTCCAGCTATGGATCAATTTGCCCGCCAAAGAGAAAATGAGTGCGCCCAAATATCGGGATGTTCCGGCGGAAGAAATTCCACAGTTAAATTTCCCCCAGGCACAGATTCAGGTCATCGCCGGTGGCTGGAACATTAACGGCCAGCACTGCGAAGGCCCATTAATGGATCTGGCAGCTGATGCCGGCTATCTGGATATTAGCCTGCAGGCAGGTACCAGCCTGACCATTACCACGCCGCCAGAACAGAGAGTCATTGCTCTGGTGTATAAAGGCCAGCTGGACACCAGCCCTCTGGCACCGGAAAAATCTTTGCTGGTATTTGGTCAGGGAGATGAGTTACCGCTGCAGGCACACTCAGAAACCGGACTGATTTTATTACGCGGCACGCCGATCCGGGAAAAAGTAGTGCACTACGGCCCCTTTGTGATGAACAGCATTGAAGAAATTCAGCAGGCCATTGCCGACTACAACAGCGGCCGCTTTGGACGGGACTGAAGCCAGGCATAAAAAAACCGGCGCCGAAAAGGGAACGCCGGTTTTAATTCGCTGCACTTTGTTACGTTAAAAAAACGCACTAAAAATCTATTAAAAGGTTCGTTAAGAAGCCTCTGGCTTACGGCGCTTAACCGGGGCAAACCCTTCACTGTCCATTAACGTACCACTGCGTGGCTGTGGACGACTGGGACGAGGGCCAGTTTTCTTTTTATCAGACTTTTTCGCCAGTGGTTTGCCCGTGCTTTTAGCTGTTTTCACATTACTTTTCGGCTTTTTCTTACCCGCCGCCTTGCCCGACGCCTTCACTTTTTTCGGACCCCGATAATTACCTTTCAGCTCGGCGATGGTGCGCTCCTCCATCTGCTGCTGCAAGTAACGCTCAATGGAAGCTTTAAGATTCCACTCATGCGGAGCAATCAGGCTGATCGCCAGACCCGCCTTACCAGCGCGACCGGTACGTCCAATACGGTGTACATATTCATCACCTTTACGGGCCAGATCGTAGTTAATAACCAGATCCATGCCATCAACATCCAGACCGCGAGCAGCAACATCGGTTGCAACCAGAATATTACGTTTTCCCTCACGCAGGGACAGCATCACATAATTGCGCTCATCCTGCGTCATATCGCCGTGCAGCATAGCGATACCATTACGATGACGACGCAGGAACGTATTCAGCCGATCCACCTCAGTGCGTTTATTCACAAAAATAATGGCTTTATCGTAGGTTTCGTTGGCCAGCAACCACACCAGCAAACGATCTTTATGTGCATTATCGTCAGCCAGAATACGTTGCTGACGGATAAACTCATGCTGATCCTGCACAGTTTTGGTGGTGATACTTTCCGGATCATTCAGCATGGAACGTGCAATACGCCCAATACCCTCATGTCGTAAGGTGGCGGATAACATAAAAGTCTGACGCTCTTTATTACTGCGTCCGACAATCATCTCCATATCTTCGGCAAAGCCCATATCCAGCATCCGGTCGGCCTCATCCAGCACCAGAAACTCCAGATCTTTAAGCTCGGCGCTGCCACGCTTCAGATGGTCAACAAGACGCCCGGGAGTGGACACCACTATCTCCGGATTCTTACGCAACATGGCCGCCTGATATTTGAACTCATCACCGCCGGTTAACAAACCAACATTCAGCGAATTAAGATCACAAAACAACTGCGCGGTTTTAAAAACCTGCCGAGCCAGCTCACGGGTAGGTACCAATATCAACGCACGGGTAGCGGAATTCGGTGCCGCTGTAGCCAGCAGCTTTTCCATAATGGGCAGCAAATACGCCAGGGTTTTACCGCTACCAGTTTCAGCACACACCTGCACATCACGACCAGCCAGTGCCAAAGGCAGCATCAATGCCTGCACTTCCGTAGGCTGAGTGATTTCCAGCTGCTCCAGACCGGCCAGCAAGCGGGGATGAAATTCAATATCGGCAAACACGGCATTATCTCGTAGGTTAACTGGCGTCGATTATAACAGAAGCACCGGAAAGCGCTGCCGGTGTTCGCCAGGACAGCCGATCAACACAGCTCGCTGCCCGCAGGGTTGTGCACAGAGAGGT
>JAEWQT010000146.1 GCA_023399105.1 Pseudomonadota bacterium
AGCAGATAATCAGCAGCAACCAGGCCAGTAAGCCGCCCACCATGCCGTACCAGAGGCCGGTGTATAAAAACGGCCGCCGCACCCAGGCGTTGGTACCGCCCACCAGTTTGACCACGCGGATTTCATCCACCCGGGCGGCGATGGCCAGACGGATGGTATTACCCACCACCAGCAGAATGGCCAGTGCCAGCAGTAAGCCCAGCACGCCGATCAGACGCTCGGCCAGTGCCAGCATGGCCAGCAGCCGTTCGACCCAGGCCATGTCCACCTGCACGCTGTCGACCAGATGGTAAGACTTCAGCTGCTCCAGCAGCTTTAATAACTGCGCTTGCTGCAACCCCAGCGGCGGCTCGACCAGAATGACCGATGGCAACGGATTTTGCGGCAGAAAATCCAGTGCCGCTTCCAGGCCGCTGTTGGCGCGGAATTCGTCGAGCACGGTATCCGCATCGATGAACTCTGTGGACGCCACCGACTCCAGACCGGCAATACGCTCACTGAGCGCTAACCCGTCACTCACACTGGTTTGCGGGGTTAAATAGAGGGTGATGCGTCCGGATTCCTGAAAGCGGCCACTCAGCTGTTCCATATTATCCAGCGCCATCCAGAGCGCGCCGGGCAGAGTCAGGGAAATCGCAATCACCAGCCAGGTCAGCAAACTGCCGAGCGGATTGGCGAGTAATTTCAGCAAGGTTTCCACTGCCACCAGCTGATGATGAGCCAGCCAGGCGCTCAGGCGTTTGCTGAGGCCAATTTCCTGCAGCGAAGCGCCACTGGGCGGGGTTTTCTGGGTGCGGTTATCCGACATGCCAGTCTCCTGCGCCGCCGGCCTCGTGCATCTGGCCGTGGTCGAGAATGATGCGCCGGCTGCCCATGCGCTCAACTAAGGCAATATCATGAGTCGCAATCAGCACCGTCACGCCGACCTGCTGAAAGCGGGCAAACAAATTCATGATTTCGGCGGAGAGTTCCGGATCAAGGTTGCCGGTCGGTTCATCCGCCAGCAGCAACGCCGGCTTGTTCACCACCGCCCGGGCGATGCCGACGCGTTGTTGTTCACCGCCCGATAATTCGATGGGGTTGCGCTTTTCCATGCCCAGCAGACCGACCGAATCCAGCGCGGCACGCACGCGGCGACCGGCCTCTGCCGGGGTGTAACCGGCAATCTGCAGCGGCAGGGCGACGTTTTCATACACCGAGCGGTCAAACAGCAGCTGGTGGTTCTGAAACACCACGCCAACTTTGCGGCGGTGGTAAGGGATCTGCCCGGACGACATACGGCCGAGGTTCTGGCCATCCACGAACACCTGCCCGCGTGACGGCCGCTCCATCAGCATCATCAGCTTCAGCAGGGTACTTTTACCGGCGCCACTGTGGCCGGTTAAAAAGGCAAACTCGCCGCGCTGCAGTTCAAAGCTGACGCCGGTCAGCGCTTCCTTGCCGCCGGGGTAGCGTTTGCTGACCCGGTCGAACCTTACCATGGGCATAGGCGTTCCCGTTTAGCCGGCCTGTTCCTGCTGGAACAGGGCTTTAGTGAATTCTTCAGCGTTGAACGGACGCAGGTCATCAATGCCTTCGCCGACGCCGATGTAACGCACCGGCAGTTCAAACTGCTGCGCCAGTGCAAAGATGATCCCGCCTTTGGCGGTGCCATCGAGTTTGGTCAGGGTTAAACCGGTGACCCCAACAGCGGCCTGGAATTGTTTGGCCTGATTAATAGCGTTCTGGCCGGTGCCGGCATCCAGCACCAGCATCACTTCATGCGGAGCGCTGGCGTCGAGCTTTTTCATCACGCGAACGACTTTTTCCAGTTCCTGCATCAGGTTGTCTTTGGTGTGCAGACGACCGGCGGTGTCGGCAATCAGTACATCAACCTTACGCGCTTGAGCGGCCTGCAGCGCATCGAACAACACCGAGGCAGAGTCGGCACCGGTGTGCTGGGCAATCACCGGCACGTTGTTGCGCTCACCCCACACCTGCAGCTGCTCAACGGCGGCGGCCCGGAAGGTATCGCCGGCGGCCAGCATCACGCTTTTGCCGGCCTGCTGAAATTGCTTGGCCAGCTTGCCGATGGTGGTGGTTTTGCCCACGCCGTTAATGCCGACCATCAGAATCACATAGGGTTTGTGGCCGGCGTTAATGTCCAGCGGCGCCTGTACCTTTTCGAGCGTTTCCTGCAGTTCAGCAATTAAGGCGTTATAGAGTGCGCCGGAATCTTTCAGTTCTTTGCGACCAACCCGGGCGGTTAAACGGGCCATAATGGCGCGGGTGGTTTCCACACCGACGTCGGCCATGATCAGCTGGGTTTCCAGCTCTTCCAGCAGATCATCATCAATTTCTTTTTTGCCCAGCAGCAAATTGGCCAGACCATCGGTAAAACCATGGCGGGTTTTGCTTAACCCGGCGCGGATGCGGCTGAAAAAGCCGGGCTTTTTCTGGTTATCCAGCGGCTTGTCCTGCGGCTGTTCGGTCGACTGTGCCGGCGCGGGGCTGGCGGCAGGTTCGGGGGCGGCCACCGGGGTTACCTGATATTCGGCACGATCTTCGGTATTGACCTGATTGGCGACCGCAGCCTCTGTGGTCTCGGCGGTTGCCGTCCCGGTATCGGTAGCAGACTGGCCGGATTCCGTCTCTGCCGGCGCCGTTTCAGGTTGCTTAGGGTCTGCTTCTGCGGCGGCCGCTTTTTTGCGTTTAAAAAAATCAAACATGCTTAAATCCGTACTCTCTGCGCTACTCAGTGCAACCCCATCAGGGTCAGATTCCGGCCGGCGGTGTCAGCGGATCATTCCACACCGGGCGGGCGGCCGTTATCCTACCATCATTCCCCCGGATTCCTAACGGCAGCACCCCATGTTTCACGGACTCAGCCGCACCACCCTGAACATTATTGTTTTTCTTTGCCTGCTGCTGATCAGCTGGATTCATCTGGGCGGCCGTGATGCCGAAGAGCAGCCACTGGAGGCCTTGCATCTGCCAGAGCTGGGCGCGGCCGGTTGGTCCTTGTGGCCGAATACCGAACAGGTCAGCGTCTGGTTACGCCCCGGCGGCACTATTGAGGGCGGCTGGCTGACGCTGCGCAGCCAACAGGGAAACCAACATCTGTCGCTGCCAGCCAATGACTGGTTGCCGACGCTGCAACAAGCGCTGCCCTCGCTGCCATATAACCTACCGGCCGTCGTGTTGCTCAGCGGCCCCTGGCCAGCCAGCGAGCAACCGCTAATGGCGGCCTTCTTAATCCGCGAGCAGCGACTGCAGCCCTTAGCCCAGAATGTTAACGACTGGCCGGCCTGCCTGCGCCAACACCCCGCCGGCGCGCTGTGGCTGGGCCAACAACTGGAGTTGGACTGGCCGGAGCTGGATGCCTTACCGGCAGCACTGACGAATCAGCCGCTGCCCGTGCTGCCGACCCGCGATGAATGGGCGCAGTGGCGGCTGCAGCAAAGCCGGCAGCTGCGCCAGCAATGGCAGGATGAGCAAGGCCAGATCGACATTCAGGCCGCACTTGCCTACCATCGCCTCCCCGCGGATACCTACCAGCAGCTGTATAGCGCGCTGAGTGACGCGCAGAAAACCGCGCCGGCGGCGTTGCTGGCCTGCCTGAACCCGTCCGGACAATGATGTGAGAGCCTCCTGATGAGCAAACCCCAGTCGCAGCAATTACGCATTATCGGTGGCCAGTGGCGCTCGCGCCGGCTGCGCTTCCCCGCCATCGACGGCCTGCGCCCCACCCTCGACCGCATCCGTGAAACCGTCTTTAACTGGCTGCAGTTTGATGTGGAAGGCGCGCGCGTACTGGACGCCTTTGCCGGCAGTGGTGCACTGGGTTTTGAGGCGCTGTCACGCGGCGCCAAGGAAGTGATTTTTCTGGAAAAACATCCGGCTGCAGCGCTGCAGTTAAAAGACAATCTGCAATTACTGGAGGCGCGTAACGCGCAGGTGTGGGCCGGCGATGCCCTGCTGTGGCTGGAGCAGAACCCGGAGCCGTTCGATCTGGTGTTCCTCGACCCGCCGTTCCATAAAAATCTGCTGCAACCGGCCATTGATGCCTTGCGTCTGCTGCCCGGGGCGCTGATTTATGTGGAACACGAAGCCAGCCTGCAGCCACAGTGGCCGGCCAACTGGCAGGAGCGCAAAAGCAAAGCCACCAAAGAGTTCTGCTTCCGGCTGTTTGAAGTCGTGGCGGCGTAATTCAGCCTCCCGATTGCTGCCCCGGCATCATGCCGCACTGGCGCAGCTGCGCCTGCCAGGCTTTCACATGGCGCTGATTGGCCTGCGCCAGCTCGGTGCGGATGCGTTGTAATTCTGCCAGCCAGTCATAAAATCCAGCGGGCGCTTCCGGCCTGAATAGCGCCAGCTCCTCCAGCCTTGGCAACAGCTCGCGGCCAATGCGGTCGGTCACCGCCAGATAGGGCTGCACCTGACCGACGTAAAACTTCACAAATACGTTCTGCAGTATTTTGGCACTGGCGGTGGGCTTGCCAGCCGGGCATAAACCACCGCGCTGCAGCCGCTGTTCCAGCAAGGCCGCACTCTGGTGCAACGCCGGAATCAGCACATAGGCGCTGCTGAGCCAATGCCCCAGCAACTTGCCCTGCCCCAGTTGCTGCAAGTGCGTTTCTAACCGATCACTACCCTGCAGAGCAGCAGCCAGCTCGTCACGCTCAAGCTGGCCGGCCTGCACCAGAGCAAAATCCAACGCCAGCAAGGTGCTTTCCAGCGCCGCCGGTTCCTGCACATCCCAGTCCAGCGGCGCGTGACTGCCGCTGAATTGCTGCCATTCGTCGCTGCCGGGCCAGGCGTTCCACCAGTAATGCAGACGCGCGGCCTGTTTCTGCGCCAGGGCGCTGGCTAATTTGGCCGCCAGCGCCGCATCACCGGCCGCCTCTAATGCCGTCACGCAGGCCGGGCCGTGGGTAAGAAGTTCCAGTTCCAGCCGTAATTGCTGACTGGGCAGGGCCATCCGCCCCAGGCTGCTGTTTTTCTGCGCCACCGTCAGACCAATGCGGCACTGATCGAGCCGCAGCAATTCGAGCAAATTGATATCGGCCTGCGGCAATGGCAACCGATTGTGCTGCACCGGACGCCGGGGCACCCGGGTAACGCTCTGTGGCGCCGTTTGTTCCTCCAGCACCCGGCTCAGGCGGGCCTGATAATCGGCCAGCTGGTCATCCACGCTACTGCAGCCGCTGATCAGCGCCACCAGCACCACTACCAGCAATAGCAAAACAGGCGGCAGGTTACGAAGCCGCATCCGCATCCGCCTCGGTCACGGGCAGCAAAAAATCCGGCCGCGGCATAAAGGTCGCCTGCAGCTCATTCATTACCTCGCGGTACTGCTCGGTCAGATAGGGGCGCTCCAGGGTAAACACCTGATAAATACCGGCCTGCAGCTGCGCCGGGGAAATACTGTCGCTGTCGTGGCGCAACAAATTGCAGCGTAAAAACGAAAACCAGGAGGTCACCACAATCCAGGTGTTCAGCGCCAGCGCCACCACATCCTCTTCGCTGACGCGGATAATGCCGGCTTCGCCCAGGCCACGGAAAATGGCTTGTACGCGCAGCTGGCAGGTACGAAAAAACTGCCGGTAACGGGCGTGCAGCTGCGGGTCTTCCAGCAACAGATGCTCCATATCGCGGTGCATAAAACGGTAATCCCACAGGCCACGGAAAATGGCCTGTAAGTAGTTGAGCTTATCCATGGGTTGCAGAGTACGGTTGGGCGGTACCTGCAAAATGGTCAGCACCCGCTCTTCGTAGCGTTCAAACAGGGCAAAGATAATCGCCTGCTTGTTTTTGAAGTGGTAGTACAGATTACCCGGTGAAATCTGCAGATGAGTGGCGATGTGATTGGTGGTGACTTTGCGTTCGCCCAGCTCGTTAAACAGCGCCAGCGCCGCGTCCAGAATGCGTTCTTTGGTACTCATCGGGATTCCGTTTTCAAGGCCTGTTACCCATCTGCCGACGGGTCGGTTTTTATCTGCCGCCAGCCTCACACAATCTGGCCGCAAATGCCACGCTGCCACACTTGATCTTTTAGAGCAATGGCTCTAATAATGCCGAAAACCATAATAATCATCTGCCCAACGCTCAGGAGCCCGCCATGGTTGCCACCGTTACGTCCTTGCAGACACCCCGTCAGGATCAGGAGCTGCAACGCTTACACTCGCTGTTTCAGCAGCAACGGCAGGCGTTCCGCCAGCATCCGATGCCCACGCTGGCCGAGCGTCTGGCCGACCTGAAACGCCTGAAGGCGGCCATTCTGAAGCATCAGGACCACCTGGTCAGTGCCGTGAATGAAGATTTCAGCTGCCGCTCCAAAGACGAAACCCTGATCGCCGAAATCATGACCAGCGTGCAGGGCATTAACTATGCGTGCAGCCACCTGCGTGGCTGGATGAAACCCTCCAAACGCCATGTGCACATGCTGTTCGCACCGTCTCACAATCAGGTTATCTATCAGCCGTTAGGCGTGATTGGCATCATGGTGCCGTGGAACTATCCGGTGCAACTGGCGTTGCTGCCGCTGATGACTGCGCTGGCCGCCGGCAACCGCGCCATGATCAAGATGTCGGAATTTACCCCGGCCACCAACAAAGTACTGAAAGCCATGCTGGCCGAGGTGTTCAGCGAACAGCAGGTCGCCATCATTGAAGGCGAAGTAGACGTGTCTTCCGCCTTTGCCGAAACCCCCTGGGACCATCTGGTGTTCACCGGCTCCACCGCGGTGGGCAAAATCGTGATGGGCGCGGCGGCGAAAAACCTGACTCCGGTGACGCTGGAGCTGGGCGGCAAATCTCCGGCCATTATCGCCCCCGGCGCCAGCCTGAAAGACGCCGTGGAGCGCATTTGTTTTGGTAAATCCCTGAACGCCGGCCAGACCTGTATCGCTCCGGATTACATCCTGCTGCCCGCCGGTCAGGAACAGGACTTTATCGATACCTATCAGGCGACTTTTGCGCGCATGTACCCGACCCTGCGTGATAACAGCGATTACACCGCCATCATCAACGAACGCCAGCACCAGCGCCTGCAAAGC
>JAEWQT010000167.1 GCA_023399105.1 Pseudomonadota bacterium
GAACCGTTTTCGTGTACGGCATTGGTCACTTTACGGTGAAACGGCACCTGCCAGCGGCTGATCATTTTCGAACCAAAGGGCAGCAGGTCGCCACGACGGTTCGGGGAAAAGCCACCGGTGACCAACAGGCCAACACCACCACGGGCGCGTTCGGCAAAGTATTCAGCCAGCTCATCAAAATGCCACGGACGGTCTTCCAGGCCGGTGTGCATGGAACCCATCATCACGCGGTTTTTTAAGGTCGTGAAGCCTAAATCCAGCGGCTCCAGAATGTGGGAATACTTGCTCATAGTTGCCATCTCACGCTTATTATCAGTGGGTGCCGGACAGAAAACCCGGTCATTCGTTATGGCAGCCAGTTTACCCCGCTTGCGGTTGGGGTAAATGATCTATAGCTGCATTTTAATGATCATAAGTTACATAAAATCAAAAGACTGACCGCCACAGTAACCTCCTCCGGACGTACCCGCCATCACCATATTGCCACAATTCCGCTCTGCAAAAAAAACAGCAACTAGCCTGTTATGAGCTTGCTCAATGCCAGCGCGGAACTAATCTAATGGTTATTCAAACAGGATTTCATCACGCCAAACGAGTAATACTATGTTCTTCCGCAAAAAACCGGATACCAGCGCACAGGATAGTGAACATCGCCGTTCACAAGAAATACTGAATAGCATCGACAATAACCTGGTGGTCGTTGAATACAGCCCCGATGCGCGGGTAATACGAGCCAATGCACAGTTTCTGAATCTGACCGGTAAAACTGCACCGCAGGTTGAAGGACAAGCCATCACCAACCTGGCGCACAGTGAGTTGACGCAGTCGGGGCAATACCCTGGCGAATGGAAAAAAGTGCTGGCCGGTGAGGTCATCCGGGGCCGCTTCCGCTTTCAGCGCGCCGATGGATCATCGGTCTGGCTGGCCTCGGCGTTCAGTCCGCTGCATGACGAGAACGGTCGCATTGAGCGGATTCTGCAGATCGCGTCGGACATCACCTACCGGGCCTTGCAAGAGGCCAGCATGCAAAGCCGCGTGGATGCGTTTAACCGTTCGAACGCCACCATCGAATTTGATCTGAAGGGCAATATTCTGTACGCCAACAACAACTTTCTGCAGATGATCGAAGCCAGCAAGCTGGAGCAGATCAAGGGCAAACATCACAGCATTCTGTGCACTCCCGAATACGCCGCATCCGCCGAATACCGGCAATTCTGGGACACGCTGGCCACCGGCCGTTTTGTCAGTGACCGCTTTGAACGCCGTACCCTTAATGGTCAGGTGCTGTGGCTGAACGCCACCTACAATCCGCTGTACGACACCGATGGCAAACTCTACGGCTACATTAAATTCGCAACCGACATCACCGCCCGGGTACTGGAACTGGTACAGGAAGCCGACAACGCCCGCCGCGCTTATGAAATCACTCAGGTGACGGAAAGTACGGCAATCAAAGGCATGGAAGTGGTACAGAAAGCCGGCAGAGAAATGGAGAAAATATCCACCACCATCCGCGAATCGGCGACCACGCTGGGTGAGCTGGGTGCGGAATCGGAAAAAATCACGTCCATTGTCAACGCCATCCGTGGCATTGCCGATCAGACCAACCTGCTGGCCCTGAACGCCGCCATCGAAGCCGCCCGCGCCGGTGATCAGGGCCGCGGCTTTGCCGTAGTGGCCGATGAAGTCCGGCATCTGGCGGCACGCACCAGTTCGTCAACTCACGAAATTTCAGAAATGATCGACAAAATCCAGCAACGCACCAGCTCATCCATCCGCAGCATGGGGCAATGTCAGGAACAGGCACAGCAAGGGCTGGAGCTGACACGGCATGCTGCGGATGTGATTGTCGATATCCGCAACAGCACCCGTGATGCGGTGGAGGCCGTCAGTATCTTTGCCCGGGATATGAAGCAGGACTGAGGCAATACGCCTCAGTCTTCGCTGATTTCTATGGTCGGAATGGCGTCGCTTTGCGCTGCCTGCCGGGCCAGTGCCACCGCCAGCCGGCGTGCCGCATGGCGATACATCATTGACACTTCCGAGCAATCGTCGGCCGCCACCACCGGCGTGCCGGCATCGGCCTGCACACGGATGTATTTGGATAACGGCAGCGAGCCGAGTACTTCAGTGTGGTAGGTTTCGGCCAGCCGCTCGGCGCCGTCTTCACCGAAAATATTCTCAGCATGACCACAGTTGGAACAAATGTGCATGCTCATGTTTTCGATCATGCCCAGCACCGGAATGTGCACCTTGCGGAACATTTCCACGCCTTTTTTGGCATCGGCCAGGGCAATATCCTGCGGCGTGGTCACGATAACCGCGCCGGATACCGGGAATTTCTGACTTAAGGTCAGCTGAATATCGCCGGTGCCCGGCGGCATATCAATAATCAGGTAATCCAGTTCGCCCCACTGGGTCTGAGTCAGAATCTGCATTAAGGCACCGGACACCATCGGGCCACGCCACACCATCGGCGTACTTTCGGTAATCAGGTAGGCCATCGACATGCTTTTTACGCCGTGCGCTTCAATCGGCACAAACCATTTATTGTCGATGGTTTGCGGGCGGGTACCATCGGCCACGCCGAGCATAATGCCCTGGCTGGGGCCGTAAATATCGGCATCCAGCAGGCCCACTTTGGCGCCGTCTTTGGCCAGCGCAATGGCGAGGTTCACGGCGGTGGTAGACTTGCCCACGCCGCCTTTACCGGAGGCCACGGCAACAATGTTTTTTACATTGGCAATGGCTTCAACGCTGTTCTGGCGCTTGTTTTCCGCCACCGACCAGCGGATGTTAACGGTCGCCGTGCGGCAACCATCCAGATTTTCCAGCGCCGTCTGCAGCAGTTGTGCCACGCCGCCTTTAAGAAATTCCGACGGATAATCCAGATGAATATCCACCGCCACCTCAGCGCCGCTGATGCGGATATCACGCACACAACCGGCGCTGACTAAATCGGTATTCAGATAAGGGTCGGTGTAAGAAGCCAGTGCGGCTTCAACCTGAGAACGGGAAAGTTCAGACACGCAAAAAACTCCTCGGCATACATCCGCCAACAACAGAAACGACGGAATTGTACGCCGCAGCGGCGGAATTACCACCGCCACAAAGCCCCTGAAAGTGCAGGGCTATTCGCTGCGCAGCAAGGCGTGCTCAGCATCCAGCCCCAATACCACCAAGCCCTGCAACTGACCGTTGTGCGACACAGGCCAGGCCACTTTGATCTGAAATGAACCGGCCGATTCATCGTACTCAATCGGGCCAATCCAGATTGGCTGCTGCTGCACCACAATCTGCTGATAGGCTTCTTCATCCGACTGGTCAATATCGCTGGTTGGCTGACTCTGCGCCAGGTTAATACCCTGCGTGCCGGTGATGTAAATTTCCCGGATCAGCCCCTCAGACTGCTGCTGCCACTGCCGTAACCAGACCGACAACGGCTGCTGTTCTACCTCATCCAGCAAGGGACCATTACCGCTGTTCAGCTCGCTAAACCACTGCTGATCCAGCGCCATTTTTGCCGCTACGGTCAGAACCCCCAGGCGTTTATTACCACTGTCCAGGGTCGACAGTAAGCGCTGCGCCGGTAATTGCGGCTGCAATCT
>JAEWQT010000190.1 GCA_023399105.1 Pseudomonadota bacterium
CGCGAGCAGCAACTCAGCCAGCTCGCGCGGTTGCTTTAACCTGATACTTCAGCGGTTTTTAACAGCGGGGTTAATCCAGGCCTGGGAATACCAGTAATACCAGCCGGGGCTGCTTTTGCTGGGAGCGGTGCAGTTGTAACGGTCGCGCCCGGCCTTAATCGGGCCACGGGCAGCGGTATCAATCTGAATACCCTGCGCGGTTTGCTGCACTTTGGTTGGAATAGCGCCTTCGGCACCCGAGTAGCATTGAATCTGGCGGGCATATAAGTCCGTGCTGCTGAAGGTCAATGTTAAGGCTGGCGGGTTGTTGTCGGTACTCAGTACCGGCTCGATCGATTGTTCCGCCGGGATAGGAAACGCCTTGGTATAGAGCTTGGTACGCAGTGTTTTCGGATTGGCATAAATGCCGGCAGCCGGATAGCGTGGTAACGCCTGAAAATGCGAGCTGGAACCAACCGGGCCGGACTGTTGCCCCAGGGCAATGTAGCCTTGCTGTTGCAGCCAGTCACGCACCTGAACGTCGTATTCACCATAGGGGTAAGCCAGCATTTTATGGCTGCTGCCCAATTCTTTCTGCAGGCGTTGTTCGGCGCCATTAATTTCCGTATCTAACCAGTCAGCCAGTTTGATGTTTTGTGGTGGTTCAATCAGGTAAGGGTGTGATTGAGTGTGGTTGGCAATTAAGCCGCCGTGGTTTTGCATCTCGCGCAGCTGATCCCAGCTCATCACCACATTATGGCGTTCGTCCACGGCCCTGGTGTTAACGAAGACAGTGAAGGGCCAGTTGCGGGCTTGCAGGCGCGGAAAGGCATTTTCATAAATCGACAAATAGGCATCATCAAAGGTAATGGCCACGGCTTTTTCCGGCAGGGCAACACCAGCGCGGATTTTTGCCAGCGCGTCTTTTAAATCGACCACCACCATATTTTCCTGTTCCAGCAATTGCAGATGTTCTTCAAAGCCTTCCGGGCTGATGCTGGTAACCGGCGGCGTGTCGGTAGCGATATGGTGATACTGCAGAATCACCAGCTGGGCGCTGGCGGGCAGGGCAAGAAAAAGGCTGAACGAGGCCAGCCAGTGCGTGATTATTTTCATAAGTAGCGTTGCCGTAAGCGTTGATAAGCGGATTGAATATCACGGAAGCGCTCTGGTTGACCACCGCGATCCGGATGATGGCGCATGGCCAATTTTTTGTATTGTAGACGAATTTCCCCGGCATCTGTGGGCGGCTGTAATTCCAGCGTGGCCAGGTCAGCGGCTTCATCTGCCGGTTGCAGCAGGCGCTGCCAGAAACTGCGGAGTAACTGTTCGATGTCGTCACCGGACGTTTGCAGATGCTGCAAGTCCAGATAATACGCCGCCAGTGGGTCGTGCTGTTCGGGCTGCCGGTTGTCGCTGGGCGCCGGCCAGGGATGTTTCTGAATATGCAGGGCGGAAATGTCCAGCAGGGCACTGCGTTCGTTCGCCCATTGTTGTCGCAGGGTATACAAACAATGCATCAGCAGAAAATGCGCCTGAAACATGGATTGGGTTTGCTGCAGTGCGGTGGGGCTGAATAACCCCTGTTCTGGCTGCTGTAACCAGCGCAGGACATCGTATTCGGAACAGCAATGGCCATCGGCCAGATACAGGCTCAGCAGAGCCTGCAGGGGTTCCAGCGTATCCTCAGCGGTCACGCCGGCTCCTTTACATAGTCGATGGCGTTAACATACCAGACAGCTTTACCAGCCGGCGTATTGACCACCACTTCGTCATCCACCTGCGCTTTCAGCAGCGCCCGGGCCATGGGCGAGTCGATGGAAATATAATCTTTACGGCCGAAGATTTCGTCGTAGCCAACGATGCGGAAACGCAGGCTTTCACCAGCGTCATTTTCCACTTCCACCCAGGCTCCGAAAAATACCCGGCCATCCTGCTGCGGGCTGTAATCCACCACTTTGTGGTCTTCCAGAGCCTTGCGTAAATAACGCACACGCCGGTCAATTTCGCGCAGTCTTTTTTTGTTGTACTGGTAATCCGCGTTCTCCGACCGGTCGCCCAGGCTGGCCGCCCAGGCCACTTTGCGGGTTACCTCCGGGCGTTCCACCCGCCACAGCTCATCCAGCTCTTGCTGCAGCCGGTTAAAGCCTTCGCGGGTAATGAGTTTGGTCGCCATGCCGATAACCTGTCTGATACGAAACAAAGAATGCCGCAAGGGTAACATTGCCGGCGCGGAAACGGGAATGCCCGCCGCCCCTTTGCTATGCTGCCTGGTCTGGAACGCAGGAGAATCTTATGAAATCAGCGCTGCTTATGGGCTTTCTGGGCCTGTTGCTGATGATCAGCAGCGGTAAGCTGTTGGCCGATCCGGCCTTTAGTGCCGTGTATAAAATGCCGGCGGATATTGAATGGGCCGATTCGCTCTGCCCATGGAAGTCGGCTACGGAAACGGGTTATTTACGGCTGGTACGCAGCCGTGACGATAACCGTCACCGGCTGTTGGTGCAGTGGATTCGCAAGAGTATGAATGAACAGCCGGATGAGGCAGTTTCCACCCGTATTATTGACGAACTGGATCAGCTCTATACGGTGCGGATACAACCGCCGCAGGTACAGCTGCACCCGGATCATTGCGAATTGACGATGGCCGCGGAAGATGTAGACAGTGAGCGGCGCTATCAGCTGCAGTTGCGTCTGAAAGGGCCGGGGGAATACCGGCTGATGGTGATTGAAAAATTACCGGGCGATCTGTAAATCGCCCGTTTAAGCAAGTTTTTTTAATTAATCGATCTGTACCACATCCAGACGGGTAAACAGATGGCCCTTGTCCTGTTTATCCTGCAGCGTGACAAAGTCAAACAGCTCACGGTCGCCCAATTGCGAGGGCGCTACATTGCAGACCGCAGCAAAAATATTTTCACTGCGTCCGGGCTGTTCCCGTTCCCACTGTGCCAGCATGTTTTTGATGTTCTGGCGTTGCAGGTTTTCCTGCGAACCGCACAGGTTGCACGGAATAATCGGAAAGCCTTTGGCTTCGGCAAAACGCTCAATATCGCTTTCTTTGCAGTAGGCCAGCGGGCGTATCAAGACATGCTTCTGGTCATCGCTTAACAGCTTAGGGGGCATGGCTTTCAGTTTGCCGCCGTAAAACATATTCAGAAACAGGGTTTCAATAATGTCATCGCGGTGGTGGCCGAGGGCGATTTTATTGGCGCCGATGGTTTCCGCAAAACCGTACAGGGTGCCACGGCGCAGGCGCGAGCACAGGCCACAGGTGGTTTTGCCTTCCGGAATAATCTCTTTCACCACGCTGTAGGTGTCTTTTTCGACAATGTGGTATTCCACGCCCAGAGTGCTCAGGTATTCCGGCAGGATATGCTCAGGAAAACCCGGCTGCTTCTGATCCATATTCACCGCCACAATGTCGAAATGAATCGGCGCGCTTTTCTGCAGGCTGAGCAGAATATCCAGCATGGTGTAGGAGTCTTTACCGCCCGACAGACACACCATGACCTTATCGCCGTCTTCGATCATGCGGTAATCATCGATGGCTTTACCGACGTTGCGGCGCAGGCGTTTCTGCAGTTTGTTGAATTCGAGCTGTTGTTTGCGTTCGGTGATGGATTCGATCATGGCGGGCCCCCTGAATTGCGCCCGCTTTATAGC
>JAEWQT010000232.1 GCA_023399105.1 Pseudomonadota bacterium
GAAGTATCCAGCGCATCGTGCGAACGACGCATATCACGCTTGGAACGGGAAACTTTGTTTTGTTGAACTGCCATTTCAAGGCTCCTAACTAGTCGCTATTTCTGTTTGAGCTTAGCTAAAACGTCAAACGGATTGGGCCGCTTTTCGTCTGAATCTGTGTAATCAGGCTCAGGCTCTGTCTGTTCCAGCTGGCATTCACCGTTGGTATGCATCGGAAAGGCCGGCAGTGCCAACAGCACCTCGTCTTCCATCACCACCCACAGGTCCAGCTGACCATTTTCATCAAGTTCGACCGGCTCCAGGCGTTTCGGCAACTGCCGGGCCTGATCGTCATCGAATACGAGTCCGAGCTGAAAGCGGCTTGTCACGGGTAATGAAACCTCACCCAGACAACGCTGACAGATCATGACCACATTGGTATTGCAGCTGCCGGTTAACATCCGGTTTTTATCCTGATCGCGCTCGAACTGAATCTCGCAATGAACAGGTTCGTTGCAGTGAACCACTGCATCAAGCAACCGGGTTAAGTTTTTGCTGTCGATATCCGCGTTAAGTTTTTGATTGTTATCAACTAATTTAACCGCATCAACACGCTTAGGTAGCTGAGCCTCTGCCATAGTGCGCGACATAATAGGTACGCAGTGCCCCCGTGTCAAAATTATTTATCGCAGCGTCAGGGATTGCTGCAGCAGTGACGCCGCCACTCCCTGCCCAACGCTGGCACCCAGCTTACGCACCAGTTCATCCCAGGGAGATGGCTGATAAGTAAAGTTCACCAACTCTTCTGTTCCCAGCTGTTCGCGGGCCACCTGACTGCTGGACGCAAGACCATCAATCAGCCCCAGCTCCAATGCCTGCTCACCCGACCAGACCAGTCCACTGAACAGCTCCGGATGATCCGCCAGGCGGTCACCCCGCCCCAGTTTAACCTGCTCGATAAACTGGCGATGGGTCACTTTCAAAACCTCTTCCCAAAACGCTTTATGCTTGGGGTTTTCCGGCTGAAACGGATCCAGAAAAGCTTTATTCTCTCCGGCCGTATACTGACGGCGCTCCACACCCAGCTTCTCCATAACACCGGTAAAGCCAAAGCCTGAGCCAACCACACCAATAGAGCCCACCAAACTGGCCTTGTCGGCATAAATTTCATCCGCTGCTGCGGCAATATAATAGGCGCCAGAGGCACCCAGATCGGTAATGACCGCGTACACAGGGAAGCCTGCACGGGTTTCTTTCAGCCGGCGGATTTCATCGAATACATAGCCAGACTGCACCGGACTGCCACCCGGGCTGTTAATGCGCAGAATCAAACCCAGTGCGTCAGTATCAGCAAAAGCATCACGAATGGCGGTAATCAGCAAGTCGGCACTGGCATCCTGATCGGCAGCGATCACGCCATTCACTTCAACCACCGCCGCGTAACCACCCGCCGGCTTAACCTGCACACCATCGCCCGGCACCCGCAACAGCATCAGAATGCCGATCAGATAGGTAAAGGTCAGCAATTTAAAGAAGATACCCCAGCGCCGCGAACGCCGTTGCTCGCCCTGCATTTCCATGACCACTTTTTCGATCAGCTTCCATTCTTTGCTTTGATCCTGAGGACGATTCATAGAGCCCTCTTGTTCATTATCCATTCTGCTGCACCCATTCATTCAGTTCGCGCATGCTATGACAGACCGCCAGCGGCCGGCAAGCCAGCAACTGCGCTTCGTTGTGCGCCCCATGCCCCATGGCAACCGAAGCGACGCCGGCGGCATTGGCCATATCCAGATCATAAGTGGTGTCGCCAATCATCAAAGCCTCATGTGGCGCAACACTGAGTTCAGCCAGAATCTGCTCCAGCATCAGCGGGTGCGGCTTGGAGCGTGTCTCGTCAGCGCAGCGGGTGGTGGCAAATAAATGCCCAACCTGCAGATCGCGCAGCATCCGGTCCAGTCCTTTGCGGCTTTTGCCAGTCGCCACCGCCAGCAGGCGTTCCTGCTTTAACAGCCCCTCAAGAAAATCGACCGTGCCCGGAAAGAAACCCATGCCGACCTGACTGTCAGTTACAAAAAACCGCGCATAAGTCTTGGTCATAACGGCCATTTGCTCACCGGCAATACCGGGCCACAGAGTTTCCAGCGCCTCCGGCAAGCCCAGGCCAATAATATTCTGCACTGCTGTATCCGGAATAACCGGCAGCTGCACTTCCCGCGCTGCCCGCTGCATGCTATCAACAATACGCCCGGTGGAATCCACCAGCGTGCCGTCCCAGTCAAAAATCACCAGCTTATAATTCAACACTGCAACCTGCCTTAGCCAGCATGGCAATAAATTCGCTATCCGGCTGTGCCGTAAGATTCAGCACCTCGCCGGTGGTCGGGTGACGAAAAGACAACTGATAAGCATGCAGGCACAGGCGTTTATACCCCGCCCGCCGGTCAATTTCCTGCTGCAACTTATCGCAATACTTTTCATCCGCCACAATCGGATGCCCCTGATACTGACAGTGCACACGAATCTGATGCGTGCGACCAGTGACAGGCTCCGCCTGAATCAATGAATGCCTGGGCCCGACGGCCAATAACTTCATGCGCGTGTGCGACGCCTTGCCCTCTTCACTGACAATCACCATCCGCTCACCGGATTGGCGTTCGACCCGCAACAGAGGTTCTTTCACATCCGTCACCGATGCCGGCCAGGCACCGTGCAGAAGCGCCAGATAGCGCTTGCTGATACCGGCCTTATTGGCCAGCATTTTTTGCAGCGCAGTCAGCACCGAGCGCTTCTTGGCCACCAGAATAATGCCCGAAGTATCCCGGTCCAGCCGGTGCACCAGTTCCAGAAAGCTGTGCCCCGGACGCATCTGTCGCAGGGCTTCAATCAACCCCAGACTGACACCACTGCCGCCATGCACCGCCAGCCCGTGAGGCTTATTCACCGCAATCAGGCCGGCATCTTCATAAATAATGGCGTTGTCCAGATGATTGGACAGCGCGGTTGATACTGGCGGCTCCTCATCCTTTTCCGGCAGGCGCAGCGGCGGCACCCGCACCAGATCACCATCCTGCAGGCGCGAATCCGCCTTAACGCGCCCTTTATTAACGCGCACCTCGCCCTTGCGGATAATTCGGTACACCAGCGTTTTAGGCACCCCTTTCAGCACCGACAGCAAAAAGTTGTCCACCCGCTGCCCGGCATTGGCCTCGGTAATGGTAAGGAACGACACCTTGCCGGTATCAATTTCGTGATAAGACATAAAAGCGGATAACCCGATGGCGGATTTATTTGTGGTACGGCATTTGCGGGGCATAAACAATGTTGCTATATTCGCCCCCGACCCCGGGCTGGCGCCTGTAAGAGACACCCGCCGCCTGTGCGACAACGCGCCGTAAGGCAGGGTCAGGCCGCTGAAGCGGCAGAGTATAAGGAAGAAGATGAACCGTTAAAACTCTTCCTGATAAATAAATACGGTGCATTCCGGCCAGTTGCCGGAAGCACTTGTGAGATCAACCACGCAGCGACCTGCGGGCAATCTCGCATTAACAAATTATGGACAGTGTCGGTGCCCGACAAACCGGAGGCACCACTGCGAGACAGGCCGGGCGCCAGAGAGCGCCGGCAACTGCTGCAAAGCACCCATAAATATTTTGCTAGTGGCCGGAACTCCGGCATTGCCAGCCGGTACGTTGCCCTTTTGAGAACAACGTACAGCATGAAAAGAATGCTTATTAACGCCACTCAACCTGAAGAGTTGCGTGTAGCTCTGGTCGATGGCCAGAAACTTTACGACCTGGACATTGAATCCGGTTCCCGCGAGCAGAAGAAATCCAACATCTACAAAGGCAAGATCACCCGCATCGAGCCCAGCCTGGAAGCCGCGTTCGTTGATTTTGGTGCGGAACGCCACGGTTTTCTGCCGCTGAAAGAAATCAACCGCGAATACTTCAGCAAAGATCCGGGTCCGGGTCGCATCAACATCAAAGACGTTCTGAAAGAAGGCCAGGAAGTCATCATTCAGGTCGACAAAGAAGAACGTGGCAACAAAGGCGCCGCCCTCACCACTCAGGTGTCTCTGGCGGGCCGCTACCTGGTGCTGATGCCGAACAACCCGCGTGCCGGCGGTATTTCCCGTCGTATTGAAGGCGACGAGCGTTCTGAACTGCGCGAAGCGATGAAAGGCGTGGAAGTCCCGGACAAAATGGGCGTTATTGTACGCACCGCCGGCATTGGCCGCAGCGCCGAAGAACTGCAGGCTGACCTCGATTACCTGGTACGTCTGTGGGATGCCATTCAGCGCGCCTCAGAAGAGCGCTCGGCCCCTTGCCTGCTGCTGCAGGAATCCAACGTGATTATCCGTGCCGTGCGCGACTACCTGCGTCACGACATTGGCGAAGTGCTGATTGATACCGATGAAGCTTACGAAGAAGCCCTGTCCTTTGTGCAGCAGGTAATGCCGAGCTTCCAGAACAAATTCAAGCGTTACAGTGACAGCATTCCGCTGTTCAACCGCTACCAGATTGAAAGCCAGATCGAATCTGCCTTCCAGCGCGAAGTAAAACTGCCGTCCGGCGGTTCTATTGTGATCGACCCGACCGAAGCGCTGGTGTCCATCGACATCAACTCCTCACGCGCCACCAAGGGTGCCGACATCGAAGAAACCGCGCTCAATACCAACCTGGAAGCGGCCGATGAAATCGCCCGCCAGTTGCGTCTGCGCGACATGGGCGGCCTGGTGGTGATCGACTTTATCGATATGCTGTCACCGAAGAACCAGCGTGAAGTGGAAAGCCGCCTGAAAAAAGCCCTGGAAATGGACCGTGCCCGCATTCAGGTTGGCCGTATTTCCCGCTTTGGTCTGATGGAAATGTCACGCCAGCGTCTGCGTCCGTCACTGGAAGAAACCAGCGGCCACGTTTGCCCGCGCTGTAACGGCACCGGCGTGGTACGTGATATTCAGTCCACCGGCCTGTCCATTCTGCGCCTGATTGAAGAAGAAGCGGCCAAAGAAAACACGGGCGAGATCCGCGCCATCGTGCCGGTATCCGTGGCCACCTTCCTGCTCAACGAAAAGCGCAATCTGATTGCTGCCATCGAAGCGCGCCACAGCTCCAAAGTGGTGGTTATTCCGAACCCGAATATGGAAACCCCGCATTACGAAGTACTGCGTTTGCGTCTGGATGACAGCCTGATCGGCGAAGTCAGCTACGAGCACAAACTGGAAGAAGACGAGGTTGATTACGGCATGGAAGCGGTTACCCGTGACGTGCCGAAAGCACAACAGGCTGCCGTTAAGTCGGTACCGCGTCCAACCGCGGTTGAAACTCCGGTGGCGCCTGCTGCTGCTCCGGCCACAGCTGGATTGTTTGGTCGCCTGACCAAAGTGATCAGCTCACTGTTTGACAGCAAACCTGCTGCTGAAGAAAAACCAGCCGAAACCAAAGACAAACGCCCTGCCCGCAGCGAACGCTCCCGCAACGGCGGCGCCGATGGTGAGCGCAATCGCAACGGCCGTGACCGTAACCGCAACAACCGTGATCGTAATGGCCGCGACCGTAATGGCCGTGATCGTGGTGAGCGCAGCGAACGCAATGCCGAGTCGAACACGGATCGTGGCGGTGAACGTAATGATCGCCGCAACGAGCGCAACAGCAACCGCAGCGAGCGCTCGGCCCGTGCCGAACGTCAGGAACGCAACGACATCACCGACAGCGCCAGTGATGCACCACGCGCACCGCGCCGTGAACGCAGCAACAACCGTCCGGTTCGCAATGAGCTGAATCTGGATCTTGAAGCTGAAAAGAACACCGCGCTTGCAGCAACTGAATCCGATGGTGAAAACAACACCACCAACGACAGCAGCGACAAGCCTGCCCGTGATGGTCGTCGTGGTCGCCGTAGCCGCGGTGAACGCAGCGAACGTAGCCGCAACCCGGAAGTGGCCGCAGAAGCCAACGATGACAGCAGCGACGCGGTAGCCGAAGTGGTTTCTGATAACACCGCAGCAGAAGACATCCAGGCCGCTCACGATGAAGCCGTTACCGATGCCATGATCGACGCATCTGCTGACAGTGAAGCCGATGGCAGCGAGCGCTCCGGTCGTCGTACCCGCAACAATCGTCGTCGCAACCGTAACAACCGGGATGACCGTCGTTCTGCCGCGGATACCGATGACAGCAGCGCCAGCAATAACGACAGCCAAGGTGATGAAACCGCCGAGGCAACAGCTTCTGCACCGGTTGCTACCGAGACCACTGCCGATGCCACGGCAACAACGGTAGAAACAACCGCAGCAGACGTTGCAACCAACCAGGCTAGCGCTGAATTCTTCGCCACAGCTGCCGAGAGTGCCGCACAGGCGGATACCAGCAATAACCAGGCTGCAGACACCACTGCCCAGGCAGAAGAAGCCCAGCCAGCCACTGCTGCTGACAGCGTTGAACCGGTAGCGATTGCGGCTCCGGCTGTAACCGAGGCCGCAGAAACCAGCGCTGCAGATAACGCCGTTACGGCAGTATCTGAAGCCGTTGCCGGAACAACAGCACCTGAGGCTGCTGTTGAGTCTACTGTTGAAGTTGCTGCTGAAGTGGCAGCCAGCCGCGAAGCCGAATCGGCCGAAACGGCTGATCGCGAAGCCGCCAATGCCCAGGTGCAGGAGTCACTGGAAGCCGTGGCCACTGCCACCACGGGCAATGACCGCAACGCTCGTCGCAGCCGTCGCCGTCAACCGGGCTATCGGGCGCCGAACGATCCGCGCAATCAGCGTCAGACAGAAGCCGCTGATTCCTCCGGTGGTGAAAGCGACGCCTGATCCGGGCTGAAGCACGATAAAAACCGCGATTTTTTCGCGGTTTTTTTATGCCCGTGATTTATCATGCCAACCTGATTCTGCCAACCAATGACAAGGACGCTTATGCTCTCCCTGCGCTACCTGATGCTGTTGATACTGACGGTGATCAGCATGACCACCACCGCGGAAGTACAAACCCTGATCCGTGAATACACCTATAACGCCAGCGAAACCGACTCCAAAGTCTCGGCTCGCAAGGCAGCTCTGCAACAGCTGCAGGTGCTGCTGATTGAAGAAGTCGGCATACAGGTTCAATCCACCTTCAGCAATACCGAAACCCTGGATAAAGAAGCCTTCAGCCGCACGGTGCAGGCTAATTACCAAACCTTCGCTCAGGCCTTAACCCGCACCCGCATTATTGAAGAACGCTGGGATGGCGAACACTTCTACATCAAGGCGGAAGTGGCAGTTGACCCCGATGGCATCAGCCAGCAAATGATCAGCCTGCAGCAACCGGCCACTGCCAACCCTTGTGTTGCTGGCCGTGAACAGGCGCAAAAACTGCTGAATATGACGCCCAGCCCGGATAAAAACACCGCCCTGATTGAGCTGGCAGCCAGCGCCCCGATCGACAGTGATTGCTATAAATGGCAGTACAGCATACTGGACAACCTGAGCCGCAGCCGTTACCCGACCCCCGGCTACCGGGCCTGGGTATTCCGGCAGCTGAAGGATGGCAAGCCTCATGAACTCACCCGTCTGCTGCCAGCCGCCATGGCGCTGGCCTTACGGGAGTCTGAGCTGAGCAAAGAAGAATGGAAGCACAGCCTGTCCAGTCTGCAACGTATGGAACCGGACCGGGTGCAGCGGGTGTTGCGGGTGTTAAGTGATGCCACCATCGCACCGGCCCGCAATGAGCAGGTATTCCGCCAGCCAATAAGCACGCTGGAACAACAGTGGCAACAGCTGCTTACCCAGGCAACCGCTGGAAACATCGCCACTCCGGCGCTGAGTCGTCCGCAACTGGCTGCACAGCTGATCAGCACGGGTCAGTACCGGCAGCCGGAGCTGGCCGCCGCCCTGTTCCTCCGGGAGGCGGAAAATCTTGAGGAAGTCGACACCCTGGTGAAACCACTGCTGAGCATCTGGCGCGGCCAGCCAGAGCCTTATCAGCTGAATTCTGCGACCGGTCAGGCCTTTCTCACCCTGTTACAGCAGCTGCAGCAGCGGAGCCGGGCCACCGAACCGCTGAGCGATAACAGCCGCCGTGAACTCTATTATCTGCTGATCAGATTGCAGCGCACCGAGGGCGATGTTGCGCAACAGACGCTGGACAGCCTGCTGACGGATTTCCCGGCATTGTTCGCTGCCATCATTGCCGCTCAGCCGGTCAATGAGGTGGAGAAAAATCTGTGGTTTATCCGCTATAACCTGCCCGACTCCCCGGCTTGTCGCCCGGTTGATTGCGCGCAGCAGCTGTTCAGTGACGATCCGCAGTCGGCCCAGCAGGCCAGCCAATATCTGCTGGCCTACGGCGAGCGCGCCAGCCCGGCCGCCGAAAACATTCTGCGTAAGCTGGAACGCATCAGCATCGACCAGAGCAGTACGGCGCGCACCCAGATTAAGCGCAACCTGATTCAGCTGTTACCTCAGCTGCAACCTGCGGATGCCCGGGCCATTCCGTTACTGGTAGGCTTTCTGAACGATTTTGATCATGAAATTCCCGATTACGCAGCTGCGGCACTGATTGCGATGCACAAAACCGCTATGGTACCGATGGCAACGCTGTTCGGACAGCAGCCGACGCTGGTGCAGCGGCGCATGCTGAAAGCCTTTGCCGGCATGCCTGCTGATGACCGGCTGGCGCGTTTTCTGAAAAGCGTTAAGCCTGCCGATCAGCACATGCAATTTGCGCTGGAAGATGCGCTGGCGGTGCATCAGAAGGCGCTGTAAAGGCAGTTCATGGTGATTTTCGGAGCACCTTTCGCAGACTCGCCGTAAACCCATCCCTGCGGCATACGGCCTGCTCGTTGCGCTCCGAACACCCTATAAGCTATCACCCTTGAGAAATTAAAATAAAAACGGGGCCAGTCGGCCCCGTTTTATTTCACGCTATCCAGCAAGGTATCAGGCGCTGATGCTGTCGGCCGGGATGCGTACCCAGCCTTCCATCAGTACCCGGGCGCTGCGGCTCATCAC
>JAEWQT010000249.1 GCA_023399105.1 Pseudomonadota bacterium
TTTTAGGCCTGCCGGGGTAACCGGCCAAGGGGTTTTTAAGCAACAGTCTGATGCGGCGTGGGTAAAGGCTCAGGCCTCATTCCAGGCGCACAGCAATTCGGCCGATTCATGGGCCTGATGGTGCAGAAAATGCAGTTCTTCCAGCGTCCCTTTTTCGCCATTAAACAGCGGCAGGGTGCGCAGGCGGGCAATCAGCGGATGCTCCGGGTTCTGCATTTTATTGCGCTCCAGATTCCAGCGGATGTTATTGGTAAGCATGCGGAAGAAGCTGATTTTGGTTTTCAGGCTGAATAAGGTGAAATCGTTCAGATCACTGAAATGGTGAAAATCAATACCGGCCAGCAGAGCGCTGCGGCCATTCACCTTAATGGAAGCCGAGCGTTTGAAGTTCAGCACCAGCGCCATCACGCCAAACATTTCACCCGGATTAATTTCATTAATAACCGCACCGCTGTCATCATCCGCTAAAACGGCCAGCTGGCCTTTCAGCAAGAAATACAGCACGTTGGCCTCTTCGCCACGGTGCAGGATAATTTCATCCTGATCGGCCGTTACGAAGCGGGTAACGCTCATCAGCAGTTCAAACTGGCTGGGGTCGGTCTGGATCAGTTCTTTGAAAAAGGTAACGCCGTTAACAATACGCTGCAGGGTATCAATCGGGTACTCTTCGCGGGTAATGCGGTGCATGAAGGCTCCTGGATAACGACGGTGACACACGGCCCAGTACGAATAAAGCACTAAGGCCGGTGAAATATAGCATGCTGCGCCACATATGAAAGATGGCAAACCTGAGCCAGGTCACAGGTTTGCCTGAAAATATCCCTACCAAAGAAGGGGGGATTATTCCACACCCTGCGAACGCAGGTATTCGTCGTAGGTACCGTGGAAGTCGACAATCTTGTTGTCGCGGATTTCCAGAATACGGGTGGCCAGCGAGGATACGAACTCTCGGTCGTGGGAAACGAAGACCAGGGTGCCTTCGTACATTTCCAGTGCCAGGTTCAGTGACTCGATGGATTCCATATCCATGTGGTTGGTCGGTTCGTCCATGATCAGCACGTTGTGGTTGCCCATCATCAGCTTACCGAACAGCAGGCGGCCTTTTTCACCGCCCGAACACACTTTTACGTTCTTTTTGATCGCGTCGGCGTTGAACAGCAACCGGCCCAGCGAGGCACGTACGGCGGTTTCATCCTGCGCTTCGGTTTTCCACTGTTCCATCCAGTCGAACAGGTTCATATCCTTGTCGAATTCGTATTCGTGGTCCTGTGCGTAGTAACCGACGTCGGCGTTTTCGGCCCATTTGATGGTGCCGGAAGACGGTGTAACGTGGTTCACCAGGCACTTCAGGAAGGTGGTTTTACCCACACCGTTGGCACCGATCACGGCGATTTTTTCACCGGCTTCGATCATCAGATCCACAGCCTTGAACAGGGTGTCGCCGCCTTCATAGGTGTGCGACAGACCGGTAATTTCCAGCGCTGTGCGGTGCAGTTTCTTGTCCTGATTGAAACGGATAAAGGGGTTCTGACGGCTGGATGGCTTGAACTCGTCGATCTTGATCTTCTCAATCTGCTTGGCCCGGCTGGTGGCCTGCTTGGACTTGGAGGCGTTGGCCGAGAAGCGCGAGACGAACTGCTGCAGTTCGGCAATCTGCGCTTTCTTCTTGGCGTTATCCGCCTGCTGGCGTTCACGCGCCTGGGTGCTGGCGATCATAAAGTCGTCGTAGGTGCCCGGGTAAATCTTGATATCGCCGTAGTCGATATCGGCCATGTGGGTACACACGGAGTTCAGGAAGTGACGATCGTGAGAAATGATGATCATCGTGCACTTCATGTTATTAATGATGTTTTCCAGCCAGCGGATGGTATTGATGTCCAGGTTGTTGGTCGGTTCGTCGAGCAGCAGGATGTCCGGATTGGAAAACAGCGCCTGCGCCAGCAGTACCCGCAGTTTCCAGCCCGGTGCCACTTCGCTCATCGGGCCGTTGTGCAGTTCACCGGCAATGCCGGCACCCAGCAGCAGTTCGCCGGCGCGAGATTCAGCGGTGTAGCCGTCCAGTTCCGCGAACTCGCCTTCCAGTTCGGCGGCGCGCATGTAATCGTCTTCGGTGGCTTCCGGGTTGGCGTAAATGGCATCGCGCTCTTGCTTGATCGCCCACAGTTCTTTGTTGCCCATCATCACGGTGTCGATCACGGTGAATTCTTCGTAGGCGAACTGGTCCTGGTTCAGTTTACCCAGACGCTCGTTGGGCGACAGGCTCACGTTACCGGCGGTCGGTTCCAGCGAACCGTCCAGAATCTTCATGAAGGTGGATTTGCCACAGCCGTTGGCACCGATCAGGCCGTAACGGTTGCCATCACCGAATTTAACGGAAATATTTTCAAACAGCGGCTTGGCACCAAATTGCATGGTGATATTAGCGGTAGAGAGCACGAGGTAATCCTGATAATCGGGGGGTTTTACGAAAGCGCGGGATTATACGCATTTCTGCATAAAAAACGAACGATGGCGCCCCGAAACAGGGCGCGCGCGGAATAATAACGCCGGATCAGGCTTTTTTCGGTGTCCAGGCCCAGATCATCGTGGCTTTTACCGTTTCGGTGCCAGTGCTGTCGGTAATCACCACCGGCACTTCGATATCGCCTTTGTCGGTGTTCTTCACATACGCCAACTGCTCATCGCTGAAGGTCGCGGTGGCGGTCATATCACCGCTGGCACGCTTCAGGTATTCCAGTGACATGCTGCGGATCACAATAATGCGGTTATCCGGTACGCTCATGCCGGTCATAAAACCGGTGGCCGATTCCGCCAGCAGCCCCATCGCAGCGGCGTGCACACTGCCGATGTGGTTCTGCACCTTCTTCTTGTTGCGCATCACAATCACGCATTTTTGCGGCGTCAGTTCCATGACGCGTGTACCGGCGGTGCCGGCGAACGGAATCACCCGGCCCATCACCAGTGACAGCGCCAGTGGCCGCAGGCCCTGCGGCAGGGAATTAATCTTGCCAACGAGGCGGCTTAGGCGGTTATTTGTGCTCATTAGGAAATAGTCCTGTGCGTTATTTTGGCTAGTTTAGGGGAGAGGGGGCAGGCTTGCCAATTCTCTTTGCCAGCCCTGCCGGTTGGTCAGCCCGTTGGGCTGATACATGTATTGTGGGAGCGGGCCATGCCCGCGAATCCAGCGCTGCGCGCTGGCTGTTTCCAGCCCTGCCGGGCTGGTTTAGCTGCCACTGCGTGGCAGCTGATGCGGGGCTCCGCCCCCGCGCCCCAATGTAAGGAGAGGTGTCTCCTTACAATCCTCTCTGGCCCGCGTCCCAGCTGATCCTGGCTAAAAAAATCCGGTTAAGCCAGCGGATCGTAAGGCACGTCCTGTGCCACGATCCTTGCCCGGAATCATCCGGGCATGGCTACCATATTTTTTTACCTGCGGGCTGGCCCGAATGGGCCGGGAAAAACCGCAGCAATCCGAATAGATTTTTGCGGCCTGAGGCCGGAAATCATTTTTTTGCTTTCTGGCTTTCTGGCTTTTGTGTGCGTAGCGCACCGAATTAAATGTTGCCGGCGAAGCCGCTGGGGTTGTTACGGCCCATTCGTTCCAGCCCGACGTTTGGCAAAACCAATAGCATCGTTTGGATGATTCCAAACGAGCGGGTAGGGGCATGGATGCCCCTTGGCCGCGTATGCTTAATTGGCTTTTGTAAACGAGGATCAGCTGGAACGCGGGCCAGAGGGGTTCGCAAGGGGATACCTCCCCTTGCATAGTCCGCGGGCGCAGCCCGCAAAATGCCGTCACGCAGTGACGGCTAAACCAGCTGCCACGCAGCGGCAGCCAACCAGCCCGGCAGGGCTGGCGTACTGTGCTGGTTACAGCTGCGCCTTAATAAAACGCTGATACCGCCCCGCGCTTTCCTGCGGATTCTCAAACATCGGCAGATGCCCGATGCCTTCGTAAATCTCGGTCTCTGCCTGCGGCAGCCGCTGTTTGAAGGCATCGGCGGCGGATACATCCAGCACACGGTCTTCCGCGCCCCAGATAATCAGCACCGGCATGGTGACGTTGGCGGTGAGTTGCTGATCAAAGTCAGCCGCGGCCAGTTGTTCGCGGGTGGCCAGCATGCCGGCAAAGATGGCTTCGTTGATGGCGCGGCGTTCAACGGTCTGGCGCACCAGCGCCGAGCGCAGCGGCCAGGGCAGCAGTGGTGGGCGGCTCATAATAAAGTCCCAGCGGTAATCAAAGCTGTCTTTGTCGGTGGCGATCAGCGGGTTGCGGCCCTGCTCCAATGCCAGCATGTATTCGCTGGGGTTGGGGGCATCGACGCCGGCGGCGTTCATTAACGTCAGGCTGGCGATCTGTTGCGGGTATTGGCTGGCGTAAATGGCACTGATAGCGCCGCCCATGGAGCTGCCGAGAATATGGAATTGCTGCAGGCCTAAATGCTCAGCCAGGGCGCGCAGGCGCTCGACCTGACGGGTCAGAGTGTAGTCGCCATTGGCCGGCGCCGGGG
>JAEWQT010000270.1 GCA_023399105.1 Pseudomonadota bacterium
CCCAACCTTGAACGATAAGGCTCGCTCAGCGAGCCTCACTCCTCATCAAACTCGTACTCCACCATCACCGCGGCGTGATCGCCGAAGCGCAGGCTGGTGTCGAGTTTGGCATCCACCACAAACTGGCGAATGGACGGCGTGCAGATCTGATAATCCTTACGCCAGCCATTCTGGTTGCGCCGGGCGCTGTCGGCGTCCGGCCACCAGGTGTACTGATTCTCACCAAAGTTGGCTTCGCGGAAAGCATCGACATAACCGACCGGGCCAAACATCTGATCAAAAAAAGCGCGCTCTTCCGGTAAGAAACCGGGCGTACTCTGTTGATCCTGCCAGTTATCCAGATCCACGGTTTTATGCGCCGCTTCAAAGTTACCGCAGAAAATAAACTCGCGGCGCTTACGCCGGGTTTTATTCAGATGGTCGAGGAAGGCTTTCTGGAAGGCCAGTTTGTCTTCCAGGCTGTTGTATTCATCCACCGCCGGAAACAGCACCGAGCCGACGCTGACGTGCGGAAAATCAGCCTGAATAAACCGGCCCTGCATATCGCACTGCGGGAAGGCTAAGCCGGTCATAATGGCCTTGGGCACTTCTTTGGTCAGAATCGCCACACCGGAATAACCCTCGGCTTCGGCATCAAAAAAGTAGGCGTTGTAACCTTCCGGGTACAGCACGGCATCGGGCAGCTGGTACTCTTTGGCCTTCAGGTTCTGGATAGCAACCACATCCGCATCGGCGGTTTTCAGCCAGGTGTACAACCCTTTTTCGACCGCTTGCTGCAGGCCGTTGACGTGTAAACTGATAATCCTCATACATGGTTCCAGACAGGCGTTGTGTGTATGATAACCCATCTTGAGCGGGCCGCTAACATTGGCACTGAATGTTGTGTTTTGCTGCCGGGCGCCGCGCGCGGTTATCCCCTTAATTCGGCCCGTTGCGGCCATCGGTTGCGGATCTGTTATGCAGAGTTATCAGAAAGACTTTATTGAATTTGCCATTGCTCAGGGCGTGCTGAAATTCGGTGAATTCACCCTTAAATCCGGTCGTGTCAGTCCTTATTTTTTTAATGCCGGGTTATTCAACAGCGGTAAAGCGCTGGCGCAGTTAGGACGTTTTTATGCAGCGGCGCTGGAAGATTCCGGCGTGGCTTACGATGTGGTGTTTGGCCCGGCTTATAAGGGTATTCCGCTGGCGGCGGTATTAACCGTAGCGCTGGCTGATCAGTACCACAAAGATGTGCCCTATGTGTTTAACCGCAAAGAAGCCAAAACCCATGGCGAAGGCGGCTCGCTGGTTGGTGCACCGCTGCAGGGCCGGGTGCTGATTGTTGATGATGTGATTACTGCCGGCACCGCCATTCGTGAAGTCATGGCCATTATTCAGGGCGCCGACGGTGCGGTGCCAGCGGCGGCGCTGATTGCGCTGGACCGGCAGGAAAAGGGCCAGGGTGAACTGTCGGCCATTCAGGAAGTCGAACGCGACTTCGGTATGAAAGTGATCAGCATCGTGGGCCTGAATCAGGTACTGGATTATGTATCGGAACAGCCGGAGCTGCAGCAATATGCGGCTGCTATCCGCGCCTACCGGGATCAATACGGGGTTTCATAAGCATGAAAGCAAGCCTGCTGTTAACGGTGCTGTTGTCGGGTGTACTGCTGGCCAGTCAGGCTCAGGCCCGTCAGTTGTATCGTTTTACCGTCGATGGTGCTGTGGTTCTGAAAGATCACGTTCCGGCTGAATACAGCCATCTGGGGTATCAGGTACTGAACAGTCAGGGCATGGTGGTGCGCACGGTCGAGCCGGCGCCCACCAAAGAAGAACTGGAGCAGCGTCGTGCCGCAGAAGCAGCCGCCAAAGCACGCAAAGAAGCCATTGCCGAACAACGCCGGCAGGACCTGGATTTATTAAGGTTGTACGCCAGTCCGGCCGATGTGGAGCGCGCGCGGCAGCGTAAAGCGGATGAAATTGACTCTTATATTCAGCTGCAGCGCCGGCGTATTGTCGACCTGGAGCAGAAGCTCGGGCAGGCACAGAATGCGGCCGCCAATTTCGAGCGCCGTGGTCAGGAAGTGCCGGCAGACCTGCGTCTGGAGGTGCTGCAGTTACAGAACGGTATCCGCGACAGTGAAAACAATATTCGCCAGCGCCAGCAGGAGATGCAGGCAATGACCCGTGATATGGCCGATCAGTACGAACGGGTGCGGATTCTGCGGGTGTATGCACCGGGTACGCTGGACGAAGACGTGGATCTGGATCATGTCGATCGCACGTTAGCGGGCCGGGAAACCCCCTGAACCGGCAGACAACAGACATAAAAAACGGCGCCACGGCGCCGTTTTTTATGGGGTTAAACCGGTATCCGGCTCAGGTCTTTATCGCGCAGCAGAGAGACGCGCAGCATTGGCCACTGTTCATCCCAGTAGGTCGTCGGCAGTGCTTTGAATTCACTGCGCACATACTGGCGGATACGGCCTTCCAGCAGCGCCGTCAGCAGGTTGGCGGCGGCGCTGGCGGTTTGTACCGGTACCTTGCCTTCGCGCATTTCGGCTTCGCGCAGGATTTGTTTCAGCTGCGCTTCAATGCGGTCGAAGAACTGCTGCATGCGATCACGCAGGCGTTCGGTTTCACCGGCCAGTGCATCACCGGATAACAGCCGGCACAGGCCCGGATTTTTTTCCGCAAAGGTCAGTACCAGCGTTAAGGTTTTTTCGCAGCGATCATCAGCACGCTCGAAATCCTGCATGATGCGGGTAATGCGCGAGAATACCGTCTCTTCAATAAAAGCGATCAGCCCCTCAAACATCTTGGCTTTGCTGGGAAAATGCCGGTACAGCGCGGCTTCCGATACGCCTACTTCTTTCGCCAGGTTGGCGGTGGTAATGCGCGCACCGGGGCTGTTTTCCAGCATGGTGACCAGGGCCTGCAGAATCTGATCGCGGCGGGACAGTTTGTCGCCTGTTTCGGTCATGAAAAGCCTCTCAGCGACGGCTGTTGGTGATCAGGGTACCCACACCCTCATCGGTGAACAGCTCGAGCAGCGTGGCGTGGGCCACGCGACCGTCAATAATATGCGCACTGGTAACACCGGCGTGTACGGCATCCAGGGCGCACTGAATTTTCGGCAGCATACCGCCGTAAATGGTGCCGTCGGCAATCAGGTCATTCACCTGCTGGGTGGTCAGGCCGGTTAATACCTTGCCTTCTTTATCCATCAGGCCGGCGATGTTGGTCAGCAGCAGCAGTTTTTCCGCTTTCAGGAATTCGGCCACTTTGCCCGCCACCAGATCGGCGTTGATGTTGTAGGAGGTACCGTCTTCACCCACGCCAATGGGCGCGATCACCGGAATAAAGTTGCTCTTGGTGAGCATATCCAGCACTTCGGTATTCACCGATTCCACTTCACCGACGTGGCCGATGTCGATGATTTCCGGCTTCTGCAGCTCAGGCGACATACGGGTAACGTGCAGCTTGCGCGCTTTCAGCAGCTGGCCATCGGTACCGGTTAAACCGATGGCTTTGCCACCGTTCTGGTTAATCAGGTTAACGATCTGCTTGTTCACCTGGCCGCCCAGAACCATTTCCACCACGTCCATGGTTTCGCTGGTGGTCACGCGCATACCGTTGACGAAGCGGCTTTCAATATTCAGTTTTTCCAGCAGCTCACCGATTTGCGGGCCGCCGCCATGCACCACTATGGGGTTAATGCCAACCAGTTTAAGCATCACCATGTCGCGGGCGAAGCTGCGCTCCAGATCGTTGTCGATCATGGCGTTGCCGCCGTATTTGACGACGATGGTTTTGCCGACAAAGCGCTGCAGATAGGGCAGGGCTTCGCTCAGAACTTTGGAAGCATTAACGGCGTTTTCACGCGACAGCGGCATGGGCAGGCTCCTTGATGAGCAGAAAAAAACAACAGACCGGCAGAGAGTGCCGGCCCGGCATTATAGCGTCAGCGGGGCTGTGCCCGCCAACCGGAAATCGGCTGGCGTTGCCCCGGGTCAGAACGGAATATGCAGTTCCGGAGCGTGGCGCTGCAGAGCTTCTTTCATCCGCTGTTGCAGGCGCGCCACCGCCGCTTCGTTATTACCGGCAAAACGCAGCGTCAGTTTGGGTGTGGTGTTGGACGGCCGCACCAGACCCCAGCCATCGGGGAATTCGAT
>JAEWQT010000034.1 GCA_023399105.1 Pseudomonadota bacterium
GCTTCCCGTTCAGCCACCGGTTCGACCCGGGATTTAACATGACGGTGTATTTATTTACCGATGGCGCCTGCAAAGGCAACCCCGGCCCCGGGGGCTGGGGCGTATTGTTACGTTATGGCGAGCATGAAAAAGAATTGTGGGGAGGCGAAGCCCATACCACCAATAACCGCATGGAGCTGATGGCGGCCATCGAGGGGCTTAAGGCGCTGAAGCGTCCCTGTGCCGTGGTTCTGACGACTGATTCGCAGTATGTGAAGCAGGGGATTAACAGCTGGCTGGCCGGCTGGAAACGCAATGGCTGGCGCACGGCGGATAAAAAGCCGGTTAAAAATCAGGATTTATGGCAACAGCTGGATGAACAATGCCAGCGTCATCAGGTCGAATGGCGCTGGGTTAAAGGTCATGCCGGCCATGCCGAAAACGAACGGGCTGATATTCTGGCCAACCGCGGTGCAGCAGAGGTAAGTGCATGAGACAGGTGGTATTGGATACCGAGACAACCGGTATTGGTGAGGGGCACCGCATCATTGAAATTGGCTGCGTCGAGGTGATCGAACGCAAGCTGACCGGCCGGCAGTATCATGTTTACATCGATCCGCAACGCGATATTGATCCGGAAGCGGCCAACGTTCACGGCATTACCAATGAGTGGCTGCAGGAGCGCAATGCGCCGGTGTTTGCCCGCATTGTGGATGAGTTCCGCGAGTTTATTCAGGGTGCGGAACTGGTCATTCACAATGCGCCGTTCGATATCGGCATGATGGATGCCGAGTTCCGGCGCCTCAATCTGAGCCTGACCCGTGAATTCTGCGGGGTGCTGGATACGCTGCTGCTGGCGCGGGAGATGCATCCGGGGGCGCGTAACAGTCTGGATGCCCTCTGTAAGCGTTACGATGTTGACAATAGTCAGCGTGAGCTGCACGGTGCATTACTGGATGCCCAGATTCTGGCCGAAGTGTATCTGATGATGACCGGCGGTCAGACCGCGCTGGCATTGCCGGATGAAGAACAGGCTGAAGAAATTGTCGAAGTGGATCTTGGTGATCTGGATCTCAGTAATTTGGAACTGCGTGTGGTAAAAGCCAGTGCGGATGAACTGGCTGCCCATGAAAAGATGCTCGACCTGCTGGATAAAAAGAGCGGTCAGTCGGTGTGGCGGCGTTAAACAGTCTTAAAAACGGGAATGACTGAACGGGTTTGCAGGGCGGGAAATTAAAACGCTTCGCCCTTTGCCTTGTTAGTCGTTAGAATGATTTTCATCATAACAATGAATATTGCTGGACATGGCTGAATTATCGACAGGAAGTGAAACAACTCAGTTTGCATTATCGCTGCGACTGGTTAAAAACGAACTCGCCAATGCTCTGGATCAGGCTGCGACTCAGCTTGATGCCTACGCAGAACAGGGTAACGCTGAGCATTTGCGTGCCTTTCTGGAAGAGGTTCAGCAAATTCGTGGCACCTTTAAAATGCTCGACTTCCGTGCTGGCGAACGCCTGTGTGAAGAACTGGCGGAAACCGGGCGGGTGGTGCGCAACCAGGAAATTACTGAGTCGTCACTGAGCGCCTTTACTCAGGCTATTGTGTTTCTGAAACGCTACGTCGATTTTGCGGTTAACGGCGAAGCCATCGCGCCGAGTCTGTTAATTCCCACCATTAATCTGGTGCGCCGTGAACGGCGCGAAAAACCGCTGCCGGAAGCGTATTTTTTTCTTGTTAACCTGCGCCCGAAACTGGTGTCACCCCAGGCTTCCGGCAATCTGCAGAATTTTCCTTTCCGGCGTGCCCGTCAATTGTATCAGTTGGGCCTGATTGGTCTTATTCGTGGCAATGGACGGCGTGGTCCGGTGCAGGTCATGCTGCGGGCCGTGCGTCGTTTTGAACAGGCCAGCCGTGGCGGTGCTTCCTGGTCATTCTGGAACGTCGTTGCCGGTGCGCTGGAGGCTTTGTCACAGGATAATTTTGAGATGACGCCGCAGCGCCTGTCTTTACTGGGCGCACTGGACCGGCAGGTACGCCGTATTCAGGAGACCGAAGGGCGTTCTTTCAATGAGAAAATTCCCGACTGGTTGCTGAAAGAGTTTCTGTACCTGGTGGCGCTGGCCGAACCCGAAACCGCGCATCTGCAGGAGTTGCACAGCCTGTATCACATTGATCAGGAAGTGCGGGAGCAACAGCTGGCTGTTACCCGTAACCGTTTGCGCGGCCCGGATCAGTCGGCACTGAACTCACTGGCTGAAGCTCTGCAGGAAGAATTGCAGTCGGTCAAAGATCTGATTGATCTGTTTGAGCGGACGGATATCAGTGAGCAGAATTTTGATGAGTTACTGGTATCGCTGAGCCGTATTGCCGACACCCTGCAAATCGCTAACCTGACTGAGGCGGCTGACCGTACCCGTAATCTGGAGCAGCGGCTGCAACAAACCGGTGCGCAGGGGCTGCAGCGTGAGCTGACCTTTACCGCCGATGAAATTATTCATATTGAACAGGCCATGCGCGCTCTTACCCAGCACGGCCTGGATCGCGCGGCTCTGGTTGATCCGGTCAGTCTGAATGAAGCCCGTATTGCGGTGCTGTCAGAATCCATGACCGCTTTGACCATGATTAAACGGGCCGTGGGATCCTACCTGGACTCTAACAACGACAAGCTGCACATCCGCAACGTTGGCAAGAGCCTGATTGATGTGGCCGGGGCGATGATGTTCCTGGAAAAAGAACCTGTGTATCAGATGCTGCTGCAGTTAGAGCAGTTTATCCGTAAGCAGGTGCTGGACACCGATATTCAGCCGCCGGCAGGGCGCATGGAAGCCTTTGCGGATGCCATTTCGGCGATTGAATACTACCTTGATTCCCTCAATGGCCAGTCCGCCGGGGCCGAAGAGGCCGTTCAGCTGGCCGCTGACAGCATCCGGCAGTTGCGGGGTTAATATGTTGCAGATGAGTCTGTCTGCCACGCTGGTGCTGCTGCTGGTCGTTGCCATCGTCGCCATCGTGTTGCTGTGGTGGCGTCGTGGCTGGTTTATCCAGTGGCTGAAAGGCACAGCCGGTATGCTGATGCTGGTGCTGGCCATAGTGCTGGCCTTTTCGTTGGCCGATTTATGGAGTTACCGCCAGTTACTGGAAGAAAAACCGCTGGCGACCATCAGCATCTATGAGCTGGGGCCGCAGGAATACGATATTACCCTGGGCACCGGGGAAGGCAGTGAAGAGCGCTACAAAATCCTGGGTGACCAATGGCAGCTGGATGTTCGTCTGATGGTATGGAAAGGTCCGTTTCTGAGTGCCGGAACCATGCCGTTGTACCGTCTTGATCGACTGTCGGGACGTTATTTGTCGCTGGAACAGGAGCGCAATGCTGGCCGTACCGTGTATGCATTGCAGGAGTCGCGCTGGTTTGATGTGTGGGACTGGTTACATGGCCACTCCTGGTGGCTCGAAGCACAATCGGGCAGTGCTGTGTATATGCCGTTGGCGAACGGTGCGGTGTTCAGTGTGTACCTGACCCCGAAAGGGTTGTTGGCTCGTCCGCTGAATGATGTGGCTGAACAGGTGCTGGAACGCCCCTGGTAAGCGGATATTGATATTAGCTCACTGGCTTTGAAGGATTATTTGCGTTGAGTAACCCACCTGCAGACAAGCGTTATCTGGTTTACCTGGCTTCCAATGCCAGCGGTCTGGATATTGAACGCTATGAAGTGCAGCGACTGATGGCCCGTTATGGCATGGTTAATATTGGCTTTGCCTGTCGTGAAGATGCCGGCCCCTACGACTGGAATCTGGTGCGTAGCCAGATCGAAAGCGCTGATTTATTTATTTTGCTGCTGGGTGATGATTACGGCCCGATGGCGCCAACGGGAATCAGCTTTCTGCATCGTGAGTTTGTTCATGCCAAGTCGCTGAACAAGCCGACCCTGGCCTTTATCAAAAACTCTTTGCCGGAGAAAAATCATAGCGATGCCCAACGCCGCTTATTGGGGCTGCATCGGGTTGTGGCGCAACAATCGCCGTATAAGCTCTGGCATCTGCGGGAAGAGTTGTTGTCACAGGTGCGGGCAGCGTTATCCAGTAATCTCCTGACCATCGGGCCGGGCTGGATTCCGGCTCAGTGCAGCGTTGCTGCCGTACCGGCAGCGGCGGCTGCGGTTGTTCAGGATGAATCCCTCAGCCCCCGTCAGCGTCAGGCCCGGAGCCGGCAAATGCTGAATTTACAGATTACGGCCAAGGTGTATCAGGGCGGCAATCTGGCCCTTGAGGAAGTGCTGTTGCCAGCCCGTTTGGACAAGTTACTGAGTCCTCTGCAGGCTTTGCTGCAGAAAGGGGCCAGTGAAGATCGTTTGCGCGGACAGCTGGAAGGTTTGATTGCCCCTACCGTGCGGGAGCAGTTATTACAGCGCAGACCCAACGCTCACGCGGTGGACGATATCCGCATCAGTCGCAGCCAGTTTCAGCAAATGTTACAAAACTGGAAGGTGTTGGGCTTAATCCGTGTCAGTGGTGAGTCAGGCCGTTCTGTTTGGCAGGCAACCGGGAACGTTATCGAATAACTCCCCTGAGCTAAGCGCCCGTATTCAGACGGGCGCGCCGAAACGCTCAAGCAGGTTGTGGCGTTGTTGCCATTCGTCTTTCATGCTGTCACACACGGTGTTGCAGACATCAAAAATAAAGGTGGCACTGATGCTGAAATAGGCCATGTTGCCATCCTGGCGGCGCTTAACTAAGCCGTGTGATCGCAGTGTTGAGAGGTGCTTGGACACGTTGGGCTGTGACGCTCCGGTCGCCGTAACCAGCTCGGTTACCGATTTTTCGCCATCCTGCAATTGGTGCAGAATTTTCAGCCGCATAGGGTCTGACAGCAGCCGGAAGCGCTGGGCGATCAATTCAAGCATTTCTTCAGACATATTTTCCCGCATGGCATACCTCCGCAAACCGCGCATTTTAAATCAAGCGAGCGCGCCGGAATATAACTATGTGTTTATTCAGCTAAATCATTCGCTATATCCTTATAACTAAAAATAAGCATAAAGTGGTAGGCAGCATACAGCCCCCTGAGCATCCGGGCAGATTCATGCAATACCGGCTGACAAAGAGTATACTCGGGCAGTTTTTAACCGGAGGTATCATGCGTCTGCCGCTGTGTATCGGTGTTTTCCTGTTGTTGCTGGGCTGTACGCCGGCATCTGAGCCTGTGGTGCGCATCAGTGGTGCGACCATGGGAACCACCTACCACATTGCCTGGGCAGGCCAGCAGCATGATGCTGTTGCACTGCAACAGCAGGTTGATGCCAGACTGGTGGCGATTAACCGCAGTATGTCGACCTACGATCCTGAATCCGAATTATCGCGCCTTAATCGTGGCTTGTTGCCTGCGGATGCCGATGGCTGGGTACCTGTTTCGGACGATTTGTCTGAGGTGTTGGGGTTGGCTCTGCAGGTCTGGCAGGACAGTGATGGGGCGTTTGATGTCACCATCGGGCCGCTGGTCAATCTGTGGGGATTTGGTCCGCAGGCGCGGCCTGAACACATCCCTGCAGCAGCGGTGATCAATAAAACCCTGGCTTCGGTTGGCAGCGATGCCATCGTACTGAATGCGGAACAACAGCGCTTGCTGCTGCAAAAGCCCTTGTATATCGATTTGTCAGCCATTGCCAAAGGCTGGGCCGTCGATGAAATTGCAACCCTTCTCGATCAGCAGGGTATAACCGGTTACATGGTCGAAATTGGTGGTGAAATCCGCACTGCCGGCACGAAACCGGATGGACATCCCTGGCGCATTGCCATCGAGCGTCCGCCGCTGGTTGGCTCTGAGCGGGATGTGGCGTTGGTGATTACCCCGAAGAATATTGGTCTGGCAACCTCGGGTAATTACCGTAATTATTTCGAAGAAGAAGGTGTGCGCTATGCGCATACCATTGATCCGGCCAGTGGCTATCCGGTACAGCACAACCTGGCTTCGGTATCGGTGCTGCATGAGTCGACGGCGCTGGCGGATGCCTGGGCTACGGCCTTCAGTGTGCTGGGCGCCTATCGCTCCCTGCAGCTGGCCGAGAAATACGGACTGGCTGTATTGTTATTAACCAAGGAGCCGGCAGGTTTTGTGCAGCGCACATCCACCCGGTTTAACGCACTCTTTCCGCCTGTTGCGGAAACACAGGAGAACTGATGAATACTCTGATTATTGTGTTCGTGTTTATGTTGCTGGTCGTCGCTGCCATGGGCATTGGCATTCTGATGGGCCGCAAGCCGATCAGTGGTTCCTGTGGTGGCATGAGCGCCATTGGCATGGATGGCGCCTGTGATGTGTGTGGCGGTGACCGTAAAAAATGCAAAGAAGACAGTGAAAAAGCGGCAGCCGGTTCTGCCGGTGCCGATTTTTATGATGCTACTAAGCGCTAATCGGTAGTCGCGGCTTTACTACTTACAATACAGTTGTCTGTTTTTATAAACACGAATAATACCGATGGAATGATGGAGTAACACGCATGGCTGACTATCACTACGATGTCGTTGTAATTGGCGCCGGCCCGGCCGGTGAAGGGGCTGCAATGAACGCAGCCAAAAAAGGCAAGAAAGTAGCGGTAGTGGAAGACAAACCACTGTTGGGTGGCAACTGTACCCACTGGGGCACCATTCCTTCCAAAGCATTACGTCATGCGGTGAAGCAGATCATTCAGTTCAACACCAATCCGATGTTCCGCGACATTGGTGAGCCGCGCTGGTTTTCGTTTCCGCGCGTATTGCAGAATGCCGAACGAGTGATTGCCAAGCAGGTAAAGTTGCGCACCGAGTTTTACGGTCGTAACCGTATTAATGTGTATCAGGGGACCGCTAAATTTGCCGACAACCACACCATCGATATTTTCAACGGTAATTCCAGCAATATCCGTCTGCATGCCAGCGAAATTGTGGTGGCGACCGGCTCCAGCCCCTGGCGTCCGGATAACATCGATTTTACCCATCCGCGCATTTACGACTCGGACACCATTCTGAAGCTCAGTCATACCCCTCGCACCATTATTATTTATGGTGCCGGTGTCATTGGCTGTGAATACGCCTCCATTTTTTCCGGTTTAGGCGTGAAAGTTGACCTGATTCACCCCGGCGACCGTTTACTGAATTTCCTCGATGATGAAATTTCCGATGCGCTCAGTTATCACCTGCGTGATAAAGGCGCATTAATCCGCCATAACGAACAGTTCGATTCGGTGGAAGGCAACGACCGTTATGTCACCATGGTGATGGCATCCGGTAAAAAAGTGAAAGCCGATGCCTTCCTGTGGGCGGCAGGGCGTAGCGGCAATACCGCGCATCTGGCGCTGGAAAATATCGGCCTGAAACCGAACAGCCGTGGCCAGATTGAAGTGGATCACGAGTATCGTACCGCGGTAGAGAATGTGTACGCTGTGGGCGACGTTATCGGCTGGCCGTCACTGGCCTCTGCTGCTTACGATCAGGGGCGTGCTGCGGCAGCCATTATTGCCTCGCCAGAAGATTTCCGTCACGTCGATTCCGTGCCGACCGGTATTTATACCATTCCGGAAATTTCCTCTGTGGGCAAAACAGAGCGCCAGTTAACCGAAGAAAAAGTCCCGTACGAAGTGGGGCAGGCGTTTTTCAAAAATATTGCCCGCGCGCAGATTACGGCCGAAGGGGTGGGAATGCTGAAAATCCTGTTCCATCGTCAGACGTTGGAAATTCTGGGTATCCATTGTTTTGGTGACCAGGCCGCCGAAATTGTGCACATCGGGCAGGCGATTATGGAGCAGAAGGGCGAAGGCAATACGCTCCGCTATTTCGTGAACACCACCTTCAACTATCCGACCATGGCCGAAGCCTACCGGGTGGCAGCACTGAACGGTCTGAACCGGTTGTAAGATCGGTGTTTTCGACGAGTATAAAAAACCCGGCTTGCCGGGTTTTTTATTGCCTTGAGTTTACTGCTTTGAGCGTAGCCGTTTAACGGTACAGGTGAACACGCAGGCTGGGTAAAAAAACCTCACTGGCAATTTTCTGGTCGCTGCGTTCGCGGCGGGTACGGCCCGGTGGCGGCAATAAATCAATTTCATTAAAGACCGGCAGGCCGGCACCATTATCGACAATAAACAGTGGCAGCGGCACGTTCATGGCTTTGCGCGGTTGTGGCGCATCATCGGCAAACACCATGTTGGCGCGCACTACCGGTGCCAGTGTCTGAATTTGTGCCAGTGGGGTATGAGCCGGTAGCTGGTGCAGTTTCTGTAACTGCACCTGAATATGCGGCTTGTCTTCGCCCAGCGCCAGCAGCGCCTGTTCGGCCTGCGCCACACTGAGCTTGCGGATGCTGCGGCCGTTCACATACCAGCTGAAGCCCACTTTAACCGGGCGGTGTTCCAATAACGGCAAATGGCGGTAACACTGGCGCAGGTGCACCCGGCTTAAACCGGCAAAATGCAGGGATTCGCGCAGGCCATCGGGTTGACCCAGGCGGCCGTATTCTTCCCACCATTCCACCTCGCTGAGTTCTGCACGGGCTTTCAGTACCGCGTGTTTAAAGGCATCTTTGCAGTCATTAATGCGTCTGATATGTTCGGCGATGTCGGCAGTAATCATCACCAGGCCGTGACGGCTGCGGGTTTCACGGCCATCCTGGCCGTCTTCATACCAAAGGTCGGTAATTAAGCTGGTGAGTACGGTCAGGCTGTCGCTGATCAGCTCTTCCTGCGCGCTCAGCGGTAACCAATGCGGTGGCCGCTGGCGCAGCAGTT
>JAEWQT010000049.1 GCA_023399105.1 Pseudomonadota bacterium
AACTGCTGACCCCGGTTTCGCGCATAAAGCGCACAAAAGCCTGAATGGTTTGCAGGCGGTCTTCAATTTGCTGGGCCGAAAAAGCACTGTCGGCAATGCCATCTTCCAGTTCAGAACGCGCAATATAATTCTGCAACAAGCGATGTGCCGGCTGCTCAATATGTTCGGCATCGGCCAGCACTTCAGCGCGTGCCTGCAGGGTTTTGGCCTGCCATTTACTGATGGAATCGGGAATGGCCTGTGCTAAGGCCTCGCCAAAATTCTCCGTAACCGGGGCCAGTTCACGGGCAATCTGTTCCAGCTGCTGGCGTTTAATTTTCGGGTACGGCGTGGTCAGAATCTGCAACCAGGCCGCTTCACGTTCTTTGTCGCTGCGCTGAGCAAAGCGGCCGGCGGCGATTTCCAGTAATAACCAGAAAATCTGCAATTCCCAGCGATCCAGCACCGACTGTGAATTATGCAGCTGGTACGGAATACCAGCCTGTAATAAACCCAGCTCCACCGGGGCGCATAACGCCCACAGACGGTTAATCACGGCAATATCTTCCAATGGCCGTTTTTCCGCCTCGCTGCGGATTAAGGTCAGAATCAGTGCCGGCTCATAACGGGCGTGGTGTAATTTAATGCGTGTGGGTGGCGTAGACGGATGCGACAAACACAATACCGGCTCACGCTCGGTGTTGTGGGAAATCAGGTGATTGGCCAGCAGCGCCAGCTGATGGCCGTAACGGAAGGTATGCGGTAACTGATAACGCGATACCTGCTGCATCTGCTGATCAAACCCATGCACGATAAATTCCGGCCTGGAGCCACGGAATTCATAAATGGTCTGATCCGGGTCACCGATGACCATTACTGAGCCGCGCCCGCCGTACAGAATCTCCAGCAGTTTCTGCTGAATCGCATTAATGTCCTGATATTCGTCGACCAGAATCCATTGCATATGGCCGCCGAATTGCGCGGCTATTTCCGGCTGGTAGACAAAGGCCATCACCGGGTCGTAGAGCATATCGGCGTAAGTAATACGGCGTTGCTGGCGGCGCCAGTCTTCGAACTGGTCGAACAGCTCCACAAACATCCGGCATTGTGGCGGCAATTCCAGCTGTTCGAACACCTCGGCGGGCGTCTGTAAGCCGGATTTCACCAGATCAATAAAGCCCAGCGCCGGTTCGACCCATTTTTTACGCTGCGACAGAATATCTTGCCGGGTATCGTCATCGGCCAGTTGCTGCAGCATGCGCCACACCACCGGCTCCATTTCACCATCACTGAGCGGCTTACCCTGAAACGGGGGTAATACGCCCTGAGCAATCAGACGCTGATAAATACGTAAGCCCAGTGAATGAAAGGTGCGGACTTCGGGTAAGGGTTGCTGCGGCAGCAGGCGCTGTAATTTGCCTTCAAAATCTTCTCGCGCACTGCGGTTGTACATCAGCACCAGCATGCGGCGCGGGCTGATCCCTTGCTGCAGACGAGCGGCAATAAAATGCGTGAGGGTGGTGGTTTTACCCGCACCCGCCACCGCCACCACCCGGGCATGGCCGGACGAATGGGCAATTACCTGCTGTTGTTCAGCGGTCAGTGTGGGCGAGCTTGGGTGGGAAGCGGTCAAAATAATACCCGGGAAGCAGACAGAAACAGGATTCTACCAGATACCCGGGCAGCGGTTCAGATACCGACGCGGTCTCAGGACATACCGTTGCTGAATTCCGCCAGACCTTCACACAACTTGCCGCGTACCGGTTTCAGTGCCGCCGCATAGGTGTGCAATACATCCAGCGCATAACGGGTGCGGTTAGCCAGATAGGTGTCGCTCATGCGTCCCTCCTGCCCCACCCATAAATCATTAGCGTCACGCAGAATCAGGTGCTCAGGCAGATACAGCAGACGAGAATTTTTATAGCCACTGTTGCGGATATCGGCAATGGCAAAGGCACCGCCTACCGATGCCGACACGCCCACCAGCAAGACCGGCTTATGCGCCAGTTCTCTGGCACCGCACCAGAGCAGCATATTTTTTAAGCCGGCCGGCGCCATGCCGTGCCATTCGGGAATAATAAAGATCAGTGCATCGGCATCGTGCAGGCTGTTTTTAACGTATTCCACTTGCTGGGCTTTATCGCTGTCGGCCGGCAACGGGTCGCCATCCCACAGCGGTAATTTCAGATCGTATAAATCAATAATACTGCCATGCCCGGCGAGAAAATGTTCACGCATATACTGGGCAATACGCAGGCTCTGGGCATTGGCACGATGACTGGCCACCACCAGACAAATATTCAGATCAGCACTCATACAAAATTCCGTTTTATCAGGCGTTATAGGAAGGACGTTGTTGCAGCGCAGCGTACCAGCGCTGAATGGCCGGGTATTCATCCCCCGCACGCAGCTTGATCACGCGGGCAAACTCCAGCGAACACAGAGCGGTAATATCGGCGGCTGAAAAATGCTCACCGGCAATAAAAGGATGCTGCTGTAATTGCTGTTCCAGCACGGGCAGGAATTTCTGCGCCTGCAGCATGGACTCTTCACCCCAGGCTGGTACCACGTTCATACGGTCTTTAAAAAAACCGGTGCCATGCTGAAAGCAAAAACCCACCGGCTGCATAAAGCTGTTTTCCAGACGGCGGTCCCACATATCAATCAGGGCTTTTTCGACCGGCATGGTGCCCAGCAATGGCGGCTGTGGATACAGGGTTTCCAG
>JAEWQT010000072.1 GCA_023399105.1 Pseudomonadota bacterium
GGTGGTCGATGTCCCTTACACCCAGTTGCATGGGCTGGAGTTAATTGTCGATGGCTATCGCGGGCAGATTTTCTCTTCCCCAACCGATGAACTGCGCCAGCAGTATCAGGCCATTTACGATGAAGAACAGGCCTTGCAGCAGGATCTGCAAGGGCTGCGTGATTTGCCGGCAGAAACCCTGGACGGGCACCGGATTCCGCTGTGGGTGAATACCGGTCTGATTACCGATGCCGTGCGCAGCCTTGAGCGTGGTGCTGAAGGCGTGGGTCTGTATCGCACCGAAGTGCCTTTTATGATGAAGGACCGCTTCCCCAGCGAAAATGAACAGCAAAAAATTTACCGCCAGCAGCTGGAGACCTTTGCTCCGGCGCCGGTCACCATGCGCACGCTGGATATTGGTGGTGACAAATCCCTGACCTATTTCCCGATTAACGAAGCCAACCCCTTCCTCGGTTGGCGCGGTATCCGGGTCACCCTGGATCACCCGGAAATTTTCCTGGTGCAGATCCGCGCCATGATCAAAGCCAGCGAAGGGCTGAATAACCTGCGTGTCATGCTGCCGATGATTTCCAGCGTGAATGAAGTCGATGAAGCGCTGCACCTTATTTACCGCGCCCATGCCGAAGTATTGGAAGAAGGCTTCGATGTCGAAATGCCGCAGGTGGGGGTGATGATTGAAATTCCGGCGGCCGTGTACCAGATCCGTGAGCTGGGGCAGCGGGTCGATTTTCTGTCGGTTGGCAGTAACGACCTGACCCAGTATTTGCTGGCGGTTGACCGTAATAATCCCCGGGTGGCTGATCTGTATCAGGCGCTTCACCCTGCCGTGCTGCACGCGCTGAAAACCATTGCGGATGGTGCCCACGCAGTTGGTAAGCCGGTGAGTCTGTGTGGTGAGCTGGCGGGCAACCCGATGGGCGCCGTACTGCTGATGGCGATGGGCTACGACATGCTGTCGATGAACGCCACCAACCTGCCGAAAGTAAAATCGATCATTCGCGGTATCAGCCTGGACTGGGCGGCAGATTTGCTGGAACAGGTGCTGAAGCTGGAAAGTGCGCCGGTGATTACCGCCACCTTGCAGTTATCGCTGGAAAAAGCCGGCTTTGGCCGCATTATCGGTCCGGCGCGCTAAACGCCTAACTTATATCGTCCAGCTGCGTACGCGGCCGGTATCCAGATGAATGTAACCACTCTTCGGGTAATACCCCACGCCACCGGAACGCATGGCCAGCGCGGCTTTGTGCAGATGGCGGTGCGACACGCCGGGAATACGGATATCCACCGCGCGGCCCTGCATGTGCAGGCTGTTTTCGGCGACACCGTCGCTGACCTGGCGTAAACCAGAGTTGGTACCCGGTGAACGGTACCCGGAAATAACGTACAGCGGCTCACGGCTGCTGAACAGCTCCTGCAGATGGTACATTTTTTCGTACAGCTCGCGTTGCATGGCCATGGCCTGATTGGCACGGTGGTCGCGCAATAACAAATCCAGCGTCTGAATTTCCTCATCCTGATACTGGCCATCGGCCCAGAACGTGGTGGTCAGGTATTCGCCGGTATGAATGTTGTACAGACGCAGGGTGCGCTCAGCCTGGTCGGCTGTTGGCAGGTCGGTGAGCGTCGGCTGAGCCAGTAATGCGGGCGACGACAGACCGGTAACCCCGGCAGCACCCAGGCAGGCGGCCTGGCGCAGGAAATGGCGACGGTTCAGCATGACCCGAAAATTCTCCGGCTGGACAATGGTAAAAAACAGCCGGCAGTATGCCAAAGCGACCGGCAAATAAACGGTCATGATTCGCACATTCAGAGGCTTGTTACATTTGTCAGGCGTGGAAGTGTAACCGGCTGAGCCGGTTTACAGGCTGACTTCCGGGTTGATGGGAGGCAGTCCGGCGATCAGGTCACGTTGGTAGACGTCATCGCGTACCTGCAGAATGCCTTTGTCATCGACCCAGGTGGTCCAGTACATCAGGTAGACCGGTACTTCTTCCTGCAGGCGGATGCGGGTGGTGCGGTTCTGATCAATGGCCGAATCAATATGGCGTCGGGTCCAGCCCTGCTGGCCGCGCAATAATTTTTCTGCCAGCAGGCGTGGCTGTTCTACCCGTACACAACCGGAGCTGAGGGCGCGGTTGTGCAGCCCAAAGAGTTCCGGCTGCGAGGTGTCGTGCAGGTAAATGTCTTTGTCGTTGGGCAGCAGGAATTTGATTGACCCCAGGGCGTTGTCATCGCCGGCTTTCTGAATTAAGCGATAGGGAAAGTTCTGCGCAGTGACTTTGTTCCAGTCGATGTCATGAGGCGAAATGAACTGATCAATGCCATCCACTTTGCCGATGATCTGATAGCCCTTTTCTTCCAGATAATTGGGATTACGACGGATTTTCGGCAGCAGGCTGTTGATGGCAATACGCTTGGGCACTGACCAGGTGGGCGCCAGTTCCAGAGTGCTGATGGTTTGTGCCATTACCGGGGTGCGGCGCTGCAGATTGCCGATAATCACCTTCATATCCAGCTCAACCGAGTTGCCGTTGATCATCTGCAGGCGGTAATCGGCCATGTTTACCATTACATAGCGATTGCCAAGATCCTGGGGCAGGTGGCGCCAGCGCTTCATATTCAGGGCAATTTTCTGCGCCATCTGATGGGGCGGCACACGCAGCCAGATGAGGGTGCGGGCATCAACGTTGCCGGTATCCGGCAGGTTGTGCCGGCGCTGGAAAGATTTCACCGCGTTGGCCAGATCGTTATCAAACAGGTATTCGTTCAGTGACAGGTCTGCCTCTTCACCGGCAGCCGGCCGGCGCGGTTGTTGCTCTTCCTGTTTGAATAACCAGGATAAGGCCGGTTTCGGCAGGTCACCGGTCTGGGTCAGCAGCCAGCGCAGCTGGGGGACTGCGGCATGGCGATCCTGAAGTTGCAGGCTGAGCTGATCCGGCAGCGGTGCCCACTGACCGCTGTTGGCGATGGCCAGGTAACGGTTCAGCTCTTTGCGCAGGCGCAGATAGCCCGGATGGGAGGGGGTCAGGCGCGCAACCAGAGCGTTCAGATCATTGCGGCGTACGGAATCGTGCAGCAGATCAATAATCTGCTCTTCACCGACTAACGGCTCCTGACTGATGGCGGCCACGCGACGGATGCTGGGATGATCGCCTTCGCCGGTGTCCGGCAGTAACTGCGCGTTCAGTGCCTGTTGCGCATAGGTGATAAAGGCGTCGGTCAGCAGTACTTCAACGGCAGTCGCCTGTTTCGGAATATTGGATAAACGGTTGGCTTCGCGCTCCAGGGTGGCGAGCTCGTAGCCGTAATTGCGCCAGTCGTCGGCCGCAGTTTCGCGCAGCACCTGCAGCAGTTCGGTGGCAGCCGGTGTCAGTTCATAACTGTCCATCCATACCGGCTGGTAGTCACGGCGCAGATAGAAGGGTTCCAGAGCTTTGGCGTGTTTCAGACGCACCTCTCCCGCCACCTCGCGGGAGGATTCGATCAACCATTGCTCCATATACTTTTGTGCCACTTTTGGTGGCATATAGGGCTTGGTATTGAGGCTGGCAGCCAGAGCCGCAAACAGAAGGGCAATGCACACCAGGCCAATAATGCCGGTGAGTGCCACAGCGCGATGCGGTTTCCGGGGTTCTGTCACTCGTTTCATACCTGAATTATGGACGTCATCCGGCAAAAATGTGATGAAAAAACCGCTTCTGACGGAACTTTTTTGTAAGTTATCGCAACCTTATTTTACTTTCTGATCGGTGTGTCAAAAAATACAGTGAATTAGCGTTCATCTTTTGTGCTTTTCGTCAGTATGACGATTTCTTGTCGTTGTGCCGGTGTTCAGAACTGCAGGCTGTGTTCCGCCTGGGCGGCACCCGTCTCATCCCAGCTGATTTCAGCCAGGCCGATGCCGCGGTTATCCAGCCATAAGCCGGTGGAGCAGCGGGTACCGTAGCCAGGGGCCTGAATAAACTGCGCCGACAGCCGGCGTTCCCATTCCAATGGTACGCCGGTGGCCGGTAATTCGTGGTCGGCAAAGGGTTGGCGGCGGTTAAGCAGGCCCGCCAGTGACCGTACATCCTTTGGCTGTTGCAGCCATTGTTGTAATTGCTGCCGGGCCAGCCGGGTTTTCGGCCAGGCCGTGTTGAGCGCGGCATTGCTGAGACCGTACAGCCCGGCTGGCAGGGGTTCACAGCGCCAGTGCGGATAATTACTGAGGTACCACAGTTGCTGCAGGTCGCCCAGCAGCAGGTTGAATGGGGCAAATTCCTGCGCTTGCGGCTGCAGGGTCCGCGCAAAATCGGCCGGGCTGGCCGGTTGGGATAAATACTGGCTGATCAGGTGGCCGCGTGAACGCGGCTGCGCCGGGCCAGCGCCCGGAGCGCGGACGTTGGTGAGTGCGGCAACGCGGTAATCACGGTTAACGCCCAGCCAGGTGCCGTCTTGTTGCAGGTCGCGGCCGGCAATAATGTGGGGCTGGTCTTCCCAGACAGCCAGCGGTGCGCTGGGGCGCTGGAAAAATTCATCGCGGTTGGCCGTCAGTACCAGCCGTTCACCGGGTTGCCAATCGAAGGCGATTAAACACATGGGCTTGGGTCCTGCCGCTGTGGATGGCGCTGCATCCGGTTAGACGGGGTTCTTACCAATGCAAGACTAAGTCATAATGCCCGGCCTTTGTAGCGGGTGATACGGATTATGCTGTTTCTGTTATTTCTGCTGGTCGGCGCTGTGGCCGGGGTGCTGGCCGGCTTGTTCGGTATCGGTGGCGGTCTGATTATTGTGCCGGTACTGGTGCTGACCTTTGCCGCGCAGGGCGTGAGTGAGTCGGTACTTACCCACATGGCGGTCGCGACCTCGCTGGCCACCATCGTCCTGACCTCGGCCTGTTCGGTACGCGAGCATCATCGTCATGGCGCTATCGACTGGTCGCTGGTGGGCATTATGACGGTTGGTATTCTGGTCGGCACGGCAGTGGGTGTCACCGTGATTGCCGGGGTGCCAGGTGACGTTCTGCAACGTATTATCGGGGTGTTTGCGTTGCTGGTGGCGGCCAAGATGTATTTTGGTATCGAGCCGCCGGGTTCCGGCCAGCGCCCGGGCAAGGCCGGGTTAATGGGTGCGGGCGGGGTCATCGGCTTTGCCTCGTCCTGGTTTGGCATTGGTGGCGGTACCTTGACGGTGCCTTACCTGACCTGGATGAAGGTGCCCATGCGGCATGCCGTGGCCACATCGGCGGCGTGCGGGTTACCGATTGCCCTGACCGGTGCCATCAGCAATGTGGTGGCGGGCTGGAATCATGCCGATCTGCCGGCCTGGAGCAGTGGCTTTTTGTATTGGCCAGCCATCGTCGGTATCGGCCTGGCCAGTATGCCCTGCGCCAAAATCGGTGCGCGCTTAGCGCACCGGCTGGATCAGGCGCTGCTGAAAAAACTCTTCGCTCTGCTGCTGCTGCTGGTAGGGCTTAACTTTTTGTTGTTGTAAGCAAGGACTGTCTGATGCTGACTTACCCTGCAATTGATCCGGTGGCCATTGCCATTGGGCCGCTGAAAATTCACTGGTACGGGCTGATGTATCTGCTGGCCTTTGCCACCGCTTGGGCGCTGGCTGTTTATCGGGTACGCAAGCCCGGTTCCGGCTGGACTGAGGCGCAGGTGTCCGACCTACTGTTTTACTGCGCCATGGGGATTATTCTGGGCGGCCGCGTGGGCTATGTGCTGTTTTATAACTTTCCGCAGTTTCTGCAGGACCCGTTATGGTTGTTCCGCGTCTGGGAAGGCGGTATGGCGTTCCATGGTGGTTTGCTGGGCGTACTG
>JAEWQT010000144.1 GCA_023399105.1 Pseudomonadota bacterium
TGCTCGATGACCGCGCCCTTACCATCGGGGCGTGTCTCCACAACCCGGTAGTTCTGATACACCACATGCAGCGCCGTGTTTGGCTGACGGTCTTCCGTGACCGAAGCCAGATCGGCAGCGGTCATCACAGTGACTCCGCTCAGGGCTGCCTTTAACCGCTCTGCAATGGCGTGTTCGATGTCGGTAAACATCAGTAGCCACCTCCGAAAACGGACGGTCGTGAGGTCATAATCACCTCATGTTCGGGTGCATCATCCGGCCCGGTGGGTAACAACTGCACCCGCCCGGCAGCCACGTCGCGCAGGTAACGCAGTGCGGTGTTGTAGCGCTCCACCACCTGTTCGTAGGCTCCGTCTTCAAACAGCCGATAGCGGGCAATGTCGCAGGCGTACAGCACCAGCACCGTCGGCACGGCGGCCAGAGGCAGTTCGTACCGGCTGGCCAGGTAGCCGTCGATTTCGGCGGCGGCATCGGCAATGGCCTGAGCCACCACAGCGTCGTCGATGGCACCGCTGTGGGTGCGATCGCTCAGCTGCAGGATCTCGGCTTCGCCGAAGCGTGTGGTCAGATCGGTGCGGGTGCAGTACATCACTCAGCGTCCTTCACAATCAGCATCGGGTCGGCCTTAATGGCCGCCACCTGTGCGTCGTCCAGGTCGTCGAGCGTGACCGGCGTGCGGGTAAACTTACGCCCGGCGCGCCAGCGTCCCTGCTCGGAGACGGACTGCACAATCAACGCTTTTGCCTGTTTAGGTTTTGCAGCTGCCATACATCCTCCTTACAGGTAGTCGGCCACGATCAGTTGCAGACGGCCTTTCAGTTCGTTGGATGAGTTGGCGTCCAGCTCACGTTCCAGCAGACGGGTGGCCAGCTTCTCCAGACTGGAAGGCACAACCAGCACGGTCGGCTTGATGCCCAGCTTTTCACCACCGTCGGCTTTAAAGGCGCGCATGGCTTCAATGGCGGCCCACAGGTTGTCGACGGTCAGCGCCTTACGGCTGCCGTAGGCCAGCTGCCAGAAACTGAAGCCCACGTTGCGGCGGCAATCCACACCGAAGCGGAACTGGTCGGTCATAAAGACCTTTTCATCGTCCAGCTTGGTCATGGCCACCATATTGGGCGCACGGCGGGTTTGCAGGATCAGCGGTTTAATGGCACGGCTGGTGTCGAGCAGATACCAGGCGGTACCGCTGCCGGCGTTGTCGTCCCAGTTGCTGACCAGCTCAACAGTGCCGGTGCCATCAACGTTCGGGTACACCGGGTGTTCGGTATCAAAGAAGTTTTGGCCGTCGTAGCACAGCGTGGTAGCGCCGGCTGACAGCAGGCCGTAGATCATCTGATCCGGCTGCACCTGCGATGCGCGCCCCATTTCCTGGAACAGCGGCGAATAGATACCCACTTCATCGTCTTCAATGTCGTCACGATCCACACCCACGGTGCTCTCGAACTTCTTGTTAACAATGGAGTAACCATGCGATTGCATGGATTTAATAACGCGGTCACCGATCCATTCCCGCAGCATCGGGAACTTGCCCAGCCAGCCGTAGGTGTTGGATTTGGTGGTGGACTGAATTTCGGTGGCGATCTTGTTCCACTGAAACTCTGCGCCCGACAGGCCGTTCTGGAAGTCGCCCTTCCAGTTAACAAACAGCGCCTGCAGTAATGCGGGGGTTACGATTGCCATGAGTGTTTCTCCTTAGGCGTTGGTTAACTTGGCTTTTAAGGCCGCGTATTGAGCCGGGGTTTTGCCGGTGAGCTTGGCGGCTTCCAGCTCTTCGGCACTCAGGCCGCTGGCATTGGCTTTATCGTCGGCACCGGCCGGCGGTTGGCCGTTGGTCTGGCTGCTTTTCAGGGCGGCGATGGCCGGGGTTTTGTCTAGGTATGACTTCAGTGCGGCCACGTTGCTGTTACCCAGCTCTTTGGCCCATTCCTCCTGGGCGGGCAGCAGCTTGCCGTCGGCCAATGCCTGCTTAACCAGGCCATCCACTTCAGAGCCGGCCTGAGCGTTACGCAGCTGGGCGATTTCACCCTTCAGCGCTTCCACCATTTCAACCGGGGCGTACTGGCTGAGGTCGGGTTTTGCGCCGGCCTTCAGCGCGGCAATGGCTTCTTTGCCGTCGCCATCGGCAATGCCCAGCTCGGCACGCAATGCGGCCAGCTGTTCGCCGGAGGCAATGGCGGCCTTGAGGGCAGCGGTGATTTGCTCATCGGTCGCCTCGGCGGCCAGCCCGAGCAGGGCAATCAGTTGTTCACGTTTCACGAGGTCTTCCTCTTGTTCGTGGTGGTCGGAATCGTTGGGGGTAAACCGGGCGCGTAACGCTTCAACCGCTGCCATGCCGTCAACCGCCGGGAAGTTGGTTAACGCCACATGCAGAATGTTGAGGATTTCGCCCGTTTGCGGGTGGTACGCCAGAACCGGCGATAAGTAGCGGTACTCGTCCGCCTTGATGTGCGCCTCGGCGGCTGGCGTCCAGCGCACGCGGGCATACAGCCCCGAACCGGGGCGGTATTCGATGGATTGGGGGTCTAACCAGCCCGCTGCCGGGGCTGGCTTGCCGTTCTGCTCGGCGTACATCGTCTGATGTTCGTAATCGATAACGATGTCGTTGGCTTTGCGGCGAAGGCGCTCTAAAAGGCGCTCTGCTACCTCGGGGTTAATAAAAAAGCCCGGCAGCCCGTTCGGGCGGCCATCTGCCGCCTTAAAGGTGCCGTCGGGCGTCAGCTGCACCTCAGCCGCGCCGGTAACGGCGAAACTGAGGGCTGCAATAGCAAATGTCTGGGGGGAGTTTTGTGTTTTCATGGCCCCACAATATCGGGAGCCGGGAGGGGGCTGGTTTAACCGGTGTTAGAGGTTAATCTGGTCGGGCGATTGTGCGGGCCTGTGTCGGCTGGAGTCTGGCGGATGGCTATCAGCGTTTACGTCAGGGGCTGGAAATGCCGCCAAGGCGGTTTTAATCATAGTTTAAACGTCAAGCCGGCCGATAGTTTGCCCCAGACCATGGCAAAAGACACAGATCTGGGACGCTTAACAGACAACTTACAATGATTCCAAACAGCTGAGCATTTGGTTATAGGCAGCGTCAAAGCCAGTGTAGCGCACAGGCTGGCTATCATGGGCTTGGTCATACGGCCAAAATCTCATGCGCACTTTCAATGTAGCGCTCTCCTTTAATTGACCAATAACGGCTCTCGACGATGCGGGATCAAACCCAACGGCAGATTGGCCGTATCGCTGTGTGAATGGCTGAAAATCAGCCTCACCCACGCGCAGTCCCAGCCCGTTAATGTTGTTATGCACCAGTGTGCGCTGGCCACTCACTTTAAATGCAACGGCGAATTCACCGGCTGCAGAAACGATTGCCGGATAGACCGAAACAATCTGATTGCCCGAAGTGCCAATGAAAAAAGAGTCTGCAACCATGCTGCATGACCTCAACCCAGTCATGCCGTCAACGGAATCCTCAAATTTCCACTTTATCGACAGCCCCCTGCTGGCCTGCGCCGGCTGCTGCCTATCACTCACCACAACCTCCGATTTTACATCTACTGATGTGCAAGGCCGCTCCTGAAATGTCACGCGGCCATTCGCGTCGGTACATTTATGAATAGATCCCGCATGTGCTGAAACGCCGAAGGCAACCAGACAGATAACAAGCAAATTTTTCTTCATATTCAATTCCCTTTATATTTCAGATATCCGGGTTGTAGGGTTGAAGCAGAGCAATATCTTCCAAACCAGTATTGATGCGGTTATCGATTTAACTCTCTTCGGTGACTATAAAGTGTATCATCAACAACTATAAACCTTTTTTGATCCACTGAGTGACCTGTGCCGGGGCAACTCCTTGCGCTGTCGCAAACGCTCGCTGCGAACCCCCAAACTCCTCGCCGATATACTCGACGAGGGTTCTGGCAGCAGGTCTTACTGCTTTTTTCTGCTAATAGCGTTTTACTATATTTTTTCAGATCAAGTCTAATCAGACAAAAGCCGCTGGGCATTGCGCATAACACAGGGTTGATTCATCATTGCGTACAACACGCCCCCGGCCTCTTGGACGTTCTGATTACGAACAACCTACGCCGGGGCTTTTGTTTCTGCGGCCTACCCCAGCAGGTGATCCTGCACGATGGCCAGCACCTCCCGCTCATCCGCTTCACTCAGCCCCAGAAACTCCCGCGCCGGCACATCGCCCCAGGGCGCGCCTTTGCCGTATTGGCCCTTCTTGGCCCCGAAGTGAAAGGTGCCGGCGTAGATCAGCGGTGAACCAACTTGCAGTTCGCCGTTGCTGACGTTGTAGAAAATCTGGGTTTGCAGTTGGCGGGTTTCACCGGTGCCGGGCTTTTTGTTGGCCATGCGGTCGCGGCCCTTTTTGGAGACCTTGCCGGTTTTGGTGAACGAGGTTTTGAAGCGGGCGGCATAGTTGGCCAGCGTGGTATCAGTGTTTGCGTCCCATTGGCTGCCATCAGGGGCTTTGGTGGTACGGAAGCGTTCTTTGGTGCTGCCCACCAGGTATTCGCCGATCTGGCGCAGCACGGGGTCGGTGTTGCCGATGGCATCGTGCAGCGCTTCCAGCGCCGGGCGGATGTTGCTGTCGTTAAACTCAACCTTAATGCTCATTTAACCTCCGTTAACCCGGCGCTTTGCAGGCTTTGCGTGAACGCCTGCGCCAGCGTTTGCGGCAGGTTAATGGCTTTGG
>JAEWQT010000181.1 GCA_023399105.1 Pseudomonadota bacterium
GTGCCGGTACTGCAGCGGCAGGGCGTGCGGAGCGTTGCCGAGATGGTGGTCAGCCATGCCGATCTCGACCACGCCGGTGGCGCCGCCGCCGTGCTGCAGCGGATGGATATCACCAATTTGTGGGTGGGGGAGGCACTGCCCGGTTTGCCAGCCAGTTCGCCGCCACAGCAGTATTGTCATCAGGCTGATGATGCTTGGACGGCGTTGTCGGATGAATTGTTATACCGTTTTCTTGTTCTGCCCTCAGAGGCTCGTGCGCTGGTGCGCGACAGCGGCAACAACCGTTCCTGTGTGGTGCAGGTGCAGTGGTATGGCCAGCGCTTTTTGCTCACTGGTGATATCGGTGTGGATGTCGAACAGCAGTTGGTCCGCCGCTATGGTGAGGAGCTTAAATCCGAGGTGTTGGTGCTGGGCCATCACGGTAGCCAGACCAGTTCGGCGCTGGTATTTCTGCAAACCGTAGCACCCGCCGAAGTGTGGATTTCTGCCGGCTTTAATAATCGCTTTGGTCATCCGGCACCGGTGGTACTGGAGCGGCTGGCGCAGCTGCAGATTCCCTGGCGTAATACGGCCGCCACCGGGGCGTTGACCCGGACAACGACGGGCAACAGCAGTGGTTTACGTGAGGGCTGGCAGCCGCCCTGGCGCCAGCCTTAGGAATCAACGGCTTATGTCTTTTACAGAGTGCGAAGCAGGTCTTATCCGTAACCGCGCCCTGTGCTAGAGTACGGCCGCAAATAACAGGCAGGAGTAGCTGACAATGCTGGAAATCATCCAGAGCGGTGGTTGGATGATGGTACCCATCATCATTTGTTCCATTCTGGCGGTGGCGATCACCTTTGAACGGTTCTGGACCTTGCGCACCCTAAAAATTGCGCCACCGGATCTGCTGGCCCGGGTTTGGGGTTGGATGAAAAACAACCAGCTGGACTCCGCCCGGATTAAAGAGCTGCGCAGCACCAGCCCACTGGGGCGTGTACTGGCGGCCGGCCTGATCAATTCCCGTCATGGTCGTCAGATCATGAAAGAAAGCATCGAGGAAGTGGCTTCCCACGAAATTCACCTGATGGAGCGTTACCTGAACGCTTTGGGTACCGTGGCCGCTGTCGCGCCCCTGATGGGCCTGCTGGGTACCGTATTCGGCATGATTCAGGTGTTCTCTGAAATCATGGCGCAGGGTACCGGGCAAGCCAATTTATTGGCCGGCGGTATTTCCGAAGCCCTGGTGACCACCGCTGCCGGTCTGATTGTGGGTATTCCGGCGTTAATTGCGCACCGTATGCTGCAGCGCCGGGTGGATGAAATTGTGGTCTTTATGGAGCAGGAAGCCATCAAACTGGTGGATGTTCTGCATGGTGACCGCGAAGTGGCCGATTCCGCAGAGGCACGCTGAGTGAACTTCAAACGACAGAACCGGGAAGAGGTGGCGGTTAATTTAACCCCGCTGATTGATATCGTTTTTCTGTTGCTGATTTTCTTTATGGTGTCGACCACCTTCACCAAGGAAAATCACCTCAGCATTGATTTGCCCGAAGCCAGTTCAGAGCAGCGCACGGTAGCGCCGCAGGCCATTGAAATTCTGATTTCGGCCAATGGTGAATACAGCATTAACGACCAGGCGCTGATCAACCATCAGCTGGACACCCTGAAGCGCGGTTTGCAGAAAGCGCTGGGCGATAACCGCACCGCGCCGGTAATTATTACCGCCGATGCCAGAACACCGCACGAAGCGGTGGTGCGGGCCATGGATGCCGCCGGCCAGCTGGGGCTGGTCAATCTGAGCATTACCACCCGTCAACCCGGCAAAAGCGAATAATTGATGAGCGAGCAAAAAACCTCCGTAAGGCGTCTGTATGGGCGCCTGCTTACCTATGTGTGGCCTCATAAGGGAGCCTTTGCCCTGGCCATTGCCGGTTATATTTTATTTGCATCGTCCAATCCGGCACTGGCTCATTTAATGGGTAAAGTCGAACAGACCCTGAATAACCCGACCGATGAACAGGTCATCTGGCTGTGCCTTATGCTGATCGGCGTATTTTTTTATCGCGGTATCGGTACCTTTCTGGGGAAATTCTTTATCGCTGTGGTCGGGCGTAATGTCGTACACAGCCTGCGCACCGAACTTTTTAATAAAATGACCCGGTTACCCAGCGATTATTACGATGGTGAGTCCAGCGGACGGATGATCTCGCGGGTTATTTTTGATGTTGATCAGGTCACCGGCGCGTCAACCCGGGCCTTAACCACCGTGGTTCAGGAAGGGGTCACCATCGTTCTGCTGATGGGGTATCTGTTTTATCTGGATGCCTCCCTGACATTGATTTTTATCGCCATTACACCCTTTATTGCCCTGGTGGTTGGTGCTGCCAGCCGCTTTTTCCGCCGTTACAGCCGCCGCATTCAGCAAGCCATGGGGAATGTAACCCAGGTAACCAATGAGAGCATTGGCGGTTACCGTGAAGTACGCACCTATGGCGCGACCGAATACGAGCAGCAGCGCTTTGAAAAAGTCAGCGACTATAACCGCAAACAGTCACTCAAATTTGGCCTGACAGACGCTATTAACGTGCCTTTGTCACAACAAATCGTGGCGCTGGGGTTGGGCATTATGGTGTACCTGATGTTTCAGCGGGTGGCGGCCGGCACCATGAGCAGTGCGGAGTTTTTGCAATTTCTGACGGCCTCCGCGTTAATTGCCAAGCCACTGCGAGCCATTACCGATATTAATGGCATGATTCAGAAAGGCCTGACGGCTGCAGAATCTATTTTTACGGTTCTGGATGCTGAACCGGAACCGGATCATGGCACACAAACATTGCCGGCTTGCCGTGGCAAAGTGGCCTTTGAGCAGGTCGGTTTTCGTTATCACAATGCCAGCACTGATGCGGTTAAAAATATGAACCTGGCGGTCGAGCCTGGTACCTCCGTCGCACTGGTTGGCCGCTCCGGCAGTGGCAAAACCACACTGGTGAGTTTGTTACCGCGTTTTTATGAAGTAACCAGCGGCCGTATCCTGCTGGACGATACCGATATCCGTGATCTGACCCTGGCTAATTTGCGTGATCATATTGCCATTGTCAGCCAACAGGTGACGCTGTTTAACGGCACTATTCGCGACAATATTGCCTACGGTGCGCTGGCGACTAAAACCGATGCCGAGATTGAGCAGGCGGCCCGCGCCGCACACGCCGATGAATTTATCCGCAAATTGCCGGAAGGCTATGAGACTCAGGTTGGTGAAGACGGCGTAATGCTGTCCGGTGGTCAGCGTCAGCGCATCGCCATCGCCCGTGCCATTCTGAAAAACGCGCCCATTCTGATTCTGGATGAAGCCACGTCGGCGCTGGATACTGAATCGGAACGCCATATTCAGGCGGCTATGGAAGAAGTGATGAAAGGCCGGACCACCTTTATCATTGCCCACCGCCTCAGCACCATTGAAAGTGCCGACCGTATCGTGGTGATTGATGGCGGCGAAATCAAAGAAGATGGCACCCACGCCGAATTAATCGCCCGCCAGGGCATCTACGCCCAGCTGCATCAGATTCAGTTCAGTGTCTGATATGTCGCTGCTGCAACGGCTGGCCACTCGCATTGAGTACAACTGGTACCAGCCGGCGTGGAAAAACGCCTGGCTGTTGCCACTGTGGTTGTTGGTGGTGCCGGTGGTGTGGTTTAAACGCCGCCGGTTTCTGCACCAGCCGCCAGCTGCACACCGGGTGCCGGTGGTGGTGGTCGGTAATCTGACCGTCGGCGGCACCGGTAAAACCCCGTTAATTACCCTGCTGGTTGAGCGTGCGCGTGCGCTGGGTTTAACCCCCGCCGTTATCAGCCGTGGCTACGGCGGCAAAGCGGCACAGTATCCTTTATTAGTCACGGCCGAAACGCCGGTAAGCGCCAGTGGCGACGAGCCGGCGTTGTTATTCCGCCGGCTGCAATGTCCGGTGGTGGTCGATCCGCAACGGGCCAGAGCCGCACTCCTGGCGGCACAGCAGGCGGATATTATTTTCAGCGACGATGGACTGCAGCATTACGCACTGGCACGGGATGCTGAGCTGGTGGTCGTGGATGGTCAGCGCAATGTTGGTAACGGCTGGTTATTGCCGGTCGGGCCGCTGCGGGAACCCTTAAGCCGCTTGCGCACAGTGGATCAGGTGCTGGTGAATGGTGCGGATTTTACCGTCGAGCCGATGGCGCTCATGAATGCCCGCAGTGGTGAGTTACTGCCTTTGTCAGCCCTGCAGGGGCAGGCTGTTGATGCGGTGGCCGGTATTGGTAATCCGCAGCGTTTTTACCGGACGTTGCAGAGCCTGGGGGCTGACGTAACCGAACACAGTTTTGCCGATCATTATGCTTTTACGGCGCAGGATTTTGCCTTTTCGCAACCACAACGCATGCTGGTGATGACCGAGAAAGACTGGGTAAAATGCCAGAGCTTCGCCGCTGAACACTGGTGGTATCTGCAGGTGGGGGCGGTGGCCACCCCTGCGGTACAACAGCAATTGGATCAATTACTACAGCGCCTGGCATCTGGCCGGGCGTCATGCTCTTCGGGAGAACATCATGGATAAACAATTACTCAGCCTGCTGGTATGCCCGCTGTGCAAAGGCAAACTGAAATACGACGCTGGCGCTGCCGAATTACTCTGCACTTTTGATGGTCTGGCGTTTCCCGTGCGTGATGGTGTGCCGGTGATGCTGGAAGGTGAAGCCCGCCGCATGAGCGAAGAAGAAAAGCTGGATAAAGCCCAGAAAAATACCACCGCCGAATAAACCATGATCCGGGTGTTATTTGTGTGTCTGGGCAATATCTGCCGTTCGCCCACCGCGCACGGCGTATTGCAGCAGAAAATTACCCAGCGTGGCTGGCAATATCAGGTGGAAGTGGATTCTGCCGGTACAGCGGCCTGGCATGCTGGCAAAGCTCCCGATAGCCGCTCCACAGCGGCGGCGGCACGGCGTGGTTATGATTTAAGCCCATTGCGCGCGCGTCAGGTAACAGCGGCTGATCTGGATTATTTTGATTATGTTCTGGCCATGGATGACAGCAATTTATTGAATCTGCAACAGATTGGCCATCCTGAAAACCGCACTCAGCCACAGTTATTTCTGCAGCAATTTGGCCAGCGTTTTACGGTGCGCGAAGTGCCGGACCCATACTACGGCGGTGATGCCGGTTTTGAGCAGGTGCTGGATTTAATCGAAGATGCCTGCGACGGGCTGCTGGCCGCTATCGAACAGCGACTGCAGGAACGCTCATGCTGATTTATAACCAGGATTTACGCGCCTTTAATACCCTGCAATTACCGGCGCAAGCCGAAGCTTTTGCGCGTTTTTCTTCGGTGTCTGAATTACTGTCCTTATTGGATAGCGCGGCCTCTCAGGAGTATCCGCTGCGGGTATTGGGTGGCGGCAGCAATATTCTGCTGGCCAATAATGTGCCCGGTTTAGTGTTGCAGTCGGCTATGACCGCCGTGCAGGTTTTAAGCCGCAGCGCTGATTATTGCCGTGTGGCAGTGGATGCCGGTATGAACTGGCAGGAGTGGGTAGAGCGGAGCATTGCATACGGCCATGGGCTGGAAAATCTGGCGTTAATTCCCGGTACTGTCGGTGCTGCGCCAGTGCAGAATATTGGTGCCTACGGCGTGGAAGTGGCTGACTGTCTGGAGGCTGTGTATGGCATTCAGCTCAGTACCCGCCAATGGCGCTGGTTCAGCGCTGCCGAGTGTCGGTTTGCTTACCGTGACTCGGTGTTTAAACACGAACTGGCCGGTGATTTTATTATTACCAAAGTGCTGTTTCGCTTAACCCGGCAGTTTCAGCCCCAGCTGAATTACGGCCCGCTGGCGCAATTGCAGCCGGCAACGCCACAAGAGTTAATTGATGCGGTCTGTGCTATCCGCCGCAGCAAATTGCCCGACCCGGCGCTTATTCCCAATGCCGGCTCGTTCTTCAAAAATCCGCTGGTCAGTGCAGAACAGGCTGAGCAATTAACCGCCCTCTATCCGCAGTTACCGCAATACCCGCAAGCCGATGGTCGCAGCAAACTGGCGGCGGGTTGGTTAATTGAACAGGCGGGTTGGAAAGGGCGCTGGCTGGGGCCGGTGCGCATGCACGACCAGCAGGCGCTGGTGCTAACCACCAATGGCGATGCTACCTATGCCGATGTGGCGGCGTTGCGCGATGCGGTGGTGGCCAGCGTCCAGCAGCAATTTGGCGTGCTGCTGGAGCCGGAACCGCAGGTATTCTGAGGTTTGGGTTAAGGCGTCTCCCGTCAAGCGACTGGCTTAAAGCAGTGCACGCCTAACCCTGAACGCTTAACCCTCAACAGCTAAAGACTCAGAACTCAAACCGCTCCAGCTTAAACCCGCGGTCATTGCTCCAGCGAATCATCCAGCCGCTGTGGTCGTCCCAGTCGCCTAACACAATGCGCCGGCGGGGCTGGCCGTTATGCTGCCACTGGTGGTCAAACGGCCGGTGGGTGTGGCCATGAATCAGCAGGGCAGTGCCGTGCTTGTCCATTTCTGCGTCCACTTCGGCCGGGGTTACGTCCATAATCTCAGCGCTTTTCATCTGCTGGCCGCTCTGGCTTTCGCCGCGAACTTTGCGGGCAAAGGCGATGCGTTCTTCAATGCTCTGGCTCAGAATCTGCTGCTGCCAGGCGGCGCTGCGGAACAGCGGGCGGATTTTCATGTACTCGGTATCCTGCGTACACAGGCTGTCGCCGTGCATCAGCAGTAC
>JAEWQT010000175.1 GCA_023399105.1 Pseudomonadota bacterium
GCCTGCGGGTTTTCTTTCAGCAGCACCAGATAGGCGGTACGGCGCACCACGGCTTCCAGCAGCGGCATCACCCGTTGCAGGGTGATCACCGGTTGCGGTTGTTGCCAGAGTTCGCGCAGCAGCAGCGGCATTAAGGCATCCAGCCGTTCGCGGCCGATTTGCTGCATACCCAGTACGGCGCGCGATTCGCGGAACAGACGCAACTGTTCCTGTACCTCGCCGAAGCCATTGCAAGGGCAGGGGTGCTGCTGCAGAAAGGCCTGTTGTTCCTGCTCATCCAGATCGTCCAGCCACATATCGGCCCATTGCTGCAGCTCATCGCCGTTGCTCTGGTCGTCTTCATCACTGGCGACGATCTGGGCAAAATGATGCCGCACCCGCGCCCGGTGTTGTTCCAGTTGCTGCAGGTAAGCCGGCCAGTCATCGCTGCCCATGGCCAGTGCCACCCGCGCCTGCGCGGTAGCGTCTTCCGGCAGCAGCTGGGTTTGTTCATCGTTAAGGGCTTGTAATGCGTGCTCGCTGTCGCGCAGGAATAAATAGGCCTCACGCAATTCGGTGCAGGCGGCCGCTGGCAGGTAACCTTCGGCGGCGAGAATATCCAGCACTTTGATGATTTCGCGGGTTTGCAGAATTTTATCCTGGCCACCGCGGATCAGCTGGAAGGCCTGCACAATAAATTCCACTTCGCGGATGCCGCCGGAGCCGAGTTTGACGTTGTTTTCCAGCCCGCGCCGGCGCACTTCGGCGTTGATCATGGCTTTCATTGAGCGCAGCGAATCGAAGGCGCTGTAGTCGACGTACACGCGGTAGGTAAAGGGCCGCAGAATGCCCAGCAGTTCACGCGCGGCGGGCAGGTGTTCACCGTTCATCACCCGCGCTTTGACCATGGCGTAGCGTTCCCAGTCGCGGCCCTGATCCTGGTAATACTCTTCCAGTGAACGGAAATTCATCACCAGCGGGCCGCTTTGGCCGTAGGGGCGCAGGCGCATATCGGTGCGAAACACAAAGCCATCGGCGGTGGGTTTATCCAGGGCCTGAATCAGCTTTTGCCCGAGCTTAACGAAAAATTCCTGATTGCTGATGACTTTGGGGCCGGTGGTATCGCCGCTTTCCGGGTAGGTGAAAATCAGGTCGATGTCAGAGCTTAAATTCAGTTCGTAGGCACCGAGTTTGCCCATGCCCAGCACCAGCATGCTTTGTTCCGCACCGCTCTGGCGGCCCATGGGGCGGCCATGGCGTTCGGCCAGTAAGGTGGTTAAGAAATCCAGCGAGCGTACCACGCACTCATCGGCCAGGTCGGACAGCGCCCGCGTGGTTTCCAGCGTGGGTGCCAGTCGCAACAGGTCGCGCCAGATAATCTGCACCATGGCGCGGCGGCGCAATTTACGCAGCGCTTTGCCCCAGTCGTCTTCATTACTGGCGCCGGCGGCTAATTCATCCAGCCAGGCGGCAATCATGGGGCGGGTCAGGGGTTGCAGAAAACGGTTTTCCAGCAGCGCGGTGGTAAACCAGGCGGCTTCACGGGGCAGGGCATCGGCCACATAGCGGCTGATGGTCAGTACCCGCTGCGCCTGTTGCTGTTGTTGTTCCGACAGTTGTGCCCATAACCCCGGCCAATCCAGCCCATGGTGTATGCCGTGATCGGTCAGTTGGGTCTGGATGTGCTGCCAGTGGGCAGCGAGGCTGGCGGGCAACATAGAGCGCTGACTCCGGTGCGGAAAGGAAGAGCTAATTTAGCACGCCGGTGGGGTTCAGGGCTTCCCGTCCGGCGTGCGCTGTTGGTATTACAGCGCCAGAACAATAAAGCCGAAGAAGGCCAGTACCGCACCGATTAAGGCGTAGGGCAGCTGGGTAACCGCATGGCTGACCAGATCACAGCCGGAACCCTGCGCCGCCAGAATGGTGGAGTCACTGTAAAAACAGGCCTGGCTACCGAACGAGCTGGCCGACAGCAGCGCACCGATTACCAGCGGAATGTCGGCTTCTACCGCTACCGCCAGTGGCATCACGATAGGAATAGACACCGCAAAAATGCCCCAGCTGGAACCGGTGGTAAAGGCCAGCACCGCCATGGCGACGAACACCAGTGCCGGCAGCATTTGCGGGGTCATGTAGGGGGCCATGTTGTCGATAACGTAACGGGGCAGGCCGAGCTGGTCGGAAATATCTTTGAATACAAAGGCCGCAATCACCGTGCAGATGGCCGGCAGCATGGTTTTAAAACCGTGCATCATGGTTTCCATCATTTCGGTGAAGGGCATCAGGCGCTGCACCATATACATCGGAATGGTCACAATAAAGGTCAGAATCAGGGCCGGCCAGATATCGGCATCAAACCAGATGGTGAAGCCAATCAGCATCAGCATCGGCAGCAGGAAGTTGTGCAGACGGCCGGTTTTTTTGTTGGCGGCGTCGAACTCTTCTTCAAAGGCTTCTACGGCAAAGTCATCGCTGGTGGCCGGGACATCAGCAGAGGTAGCCGGTAAGGCATCACGCAGAACGCCACCCTGCTGGGCCGCCAGTTCGGCTTTTTTCATCGGGCCGAATAACGGAATGATGCCGAGAATGACCAGTGGCACGATGATCAGTGCGAGCCAGGCGTAGAGCATATAAGGGATGGCCGACATATAGGTTTTAATGCCATTGGGGTCGGTTTCCGGGGCAATACCATTGGCCACCAGTAAGCCGCCGAAGAAAATCGCCCAGGTCGAAATCGGCACCAGCACGCACATGGGGGCGGCGGTGGAGTCGACCACATAAGAGAGCATTTCCCGCGATACTTTGAATTTATCGGTGATGCGCTTCATGGTTTCACCCACGGCCAGCGCATTCAGGTAATCGTCGATAAAAATCAGCAAACCCAGGAAGTAGGTCATTAATAAAGAAGGCTTACGGCCGCTGGCGTATTGCTGCGCGATGCGGCCAAAGGCAAAGGCGCCGCCGGTGTGTACCAGCAGGGCAATCAGAGCACCGAAGCCACCGCACACCAGAATCAGCCAGCCGATGGTTTCGTCCTGCATCACCCGCAACGAGGTATCACCCAGGTTGAATAAGGAATCCAGCGGTGAGCCACCCAACAGCAGCAGGCCGGCGGCCGAGCCCAGCACCAGCGCCAGAATCGGGCGTTTCAGCCAGACCGCAAACAACAACACCAGCACCGGCGGAATCAGACTGAGGGCTGTCGGCTCAACAGCTGCGGCTTCAACCGCAGCGGCAACAGGTTCGGCGAGGCTTTCAACCAGGGCATCTGTTGTCATCTTGTTTTGTTCTCATCGTTCTTCCGGCGGGCCGGAGGGTAGTTGGGGGGGCGATTGCAGCGCGCAATGATGGCAATATCCGGCGAAAAATACAGACAATAGATTGGATTGTCACGATCAATGTTTTTGCGCCTGAGACGGCAGCCGCTGGGCGTAATAAGCCGGTTATCACTGTCATAACGTCGCTGTTATGATGCCGCCCTGTTTTTTTATTGTTCCGGAGTCGCTGTGCCGCGCCGTAAACCTGCATCACGGAAATCTGCCCGCTCTGCGGTTGCCCGCCCCTGGCCGCGCTGGCTGACCTGGTTATTGCGCCTCGCCGTACTGGGCCTGGTGCTGCTGAGTGTGTGGCTGGTATGGCTGGATGCTCAGGTGCGGGCGCGCTTCGATGGCAATAAATGGACCTTGCCGGCCAAGGTGTATGCGCGCCCCTTAACCCTGTACCCCGGGCGTTTGTTAAGCCCGGAACAGCTCAGTGCCGAACTGCAGTGGGCCGATTACCGGATGGTGAGCGATACCGTGCGGGCCGGCACTTATCGTCGTGAAGGACTGGTGTTCAGCATTCATCGCCGCGCCTTCCCGTTCTGGGATGGCCCGGAACCGGCGCGGCGCTTAGCGGTGCGGTTGCAGGATAACCGGGTGGCGGAAATCTTGGAAAATGGCGAGTCGCTGCCCATCGTGCGGCTGGAACCACAATACATTGGCGGAATTTTTCCGGCGCATAACGAAGACCGGCAGCTGGTGCGGCTGGAGGATGTGCCGCCGGCTTTAGTGGCGGCGCTGATCGTCACCGAAGACAAAGCTTTTTTTGACCACTTTGGTATTTCTTTGCGCGGTATTGCCCGCGCGCTGGTGGCCAACCTGCAGGCCGGCGGCGTGGTGCAGGGTGGCTCCACATTGACGCAGCAGCTGGTGAAAAACTTTTTCCTCAGCAGCGACCGTACCCTCATCCGCAAAGGCCAGGAAGCCTTAATGGCCTTGCTGCTGGAGCTGCACTACAGCAAAGAAGAAATTCTGCAGGCCTATTTAAATGAAGTGTATCTGGGCCAGGCCGGCCGCCGGGCCATTCACGGTTTCGGCTTGGCATCGCGCTTTTATTTTGGCAAACCGCTGAACGAACTCGACCATGCCGAAATCGCCACCCTGGTGGGGCTGGTGAAAGGGGCTTCTTATTACAACCCGCGCCGTAATCCGCAACGGGCCAAAGAACGCCGTGATCTGGTGCTGGCGCTAATGGAAAATCAGCAGATTATCACCGGCGCCGAGCGCATCCGGGCCCAGGCGCAGCCGTTGCGGACGGCCGATGCCAACCGCGCTGGTCAGCGTGAATATCCGGCCTTTCTGGAGCTGGCGCGAGCGCAGTTACAACGCGATTACCGGCTGGAAGATTTGCAGAGCGAAGGCCTGCATATTTTCACCACGCTCGATCCCTGGGCTCAGCATGCGGTGGAAGAAGCCGCCGCCGTGCATTTGCAACGGCTGGAGCAACGCCATCCGCAACAACGTGGTCAGCTGCAGACGGCGGCGGTGATCACCAGTGTCGATGGCGGCGAAGTGCGGGCGTTACTGGGGGGGCGCGAGGCTGAGTTTTTTGGCTTCAACCGGGCTCTGAACGCCCGCCGTGCGATTGGTTCGCTGTCCAAACCGGTGGTGTTTCTGGCCGCTCTGGACAGTGGCCGCTGGCACTGGGGCAGCATGATTGATGATAAAGAGGTAACGGTTTCCGGTCCTGGCGGTCAGCTATGGCAGCCGCAAAATTACAATCGCCGTTCTTACGGCCCCGTGCCGCTGGTGGATTCGCTGGCGCTGTCGCTGAACCAGTCCACCGCCCGGCTGGGGATGAATGTGGGGTTGAGCAAGGTAGCTGATACCTTCCGCCGGCTGGGGCTGGAAGATGAGGTGCCGCCTTATCCGTCGATGTTGTTGGGTGCGATTCCGATGTCACCGCTGCAGGTGGCGGGGCTGTACCAGAGCATCGCGTCGCAGGGGTTTGTGATGCCGTTACGCAGCATTGAAGCAGTCACCGATCTGCAAGGGCAGACGCTATCGTCCTACGGTTTGCGCGGCGAACAACGCTTTGATGCCAGCCTGATGCGCTGGCTGCGCTGGGGCATGGAGCAGGTGGCCGAGCGTGGTACGGCCAAGGCCCTGGCGCCGGCGTTATCATTACCGTTAGCGGCTAAAACCGGGACCAGTAATGACCAGCGTGACGCCTGGTTTGCCGGCTTTGATAACCAGCATGTGGGGGTCGTTTGGGTCGGCCGTGATGATAACGAACCGATGCCTTTTGCCGGCAGTGGCGCGGCACTGCCGGTGTGGCGGGACGCATTTGTGAAAATGGGCAGCGAACCCTTGCCAGCTATCCCCTGGTCGTGGATAACGGTGGATGATCTGGGCCGCGTGCAGGGTGAAGGTTGTGGGGGCGTGCGTTACCCCATGCCCGCCAGCCGTATGCCGGCCGGAATAACACCCTGTGTCAGTGCGCCTGCTGCTGACCACCCGACAAAGGAAAAACGTTCATGGTTCGATTGGTTGTTCTGAGCCTGTTGCTGGCCCTGGCGGGTTGTGCGCCCTCACCGCTGCGGCAATTGCAGGAGCCGGCCGGCGCCGACGATCTGCCCGATTGGCAGGCTGGCACCTTAACCGCGCTGGACGAAGGCCAGCATCATCCGGCGGTGGCCAGCTTGTTGCGTCAGGCCGAGCAGGCGCGGCAACAGCGGCGCTGGGATCGGGTACATACTTACCTGGATCAGGCGCGGCAGATTCAGCCGCGTAATCCGGCTATTTTTTATCGTCAGGCCTGGGTGCGACTGCAGCAGAATGAACCGCAACAGGCCGAGCATTTATTGCGCCGGGCACTGGTGTTTGCCGGTGATGATCTGGTCTTAAAACGGCGTCTGAATGCGTTGCTGGCGGAAGCGCTGGATGCCCAGGGGCGACCAGCAGAAGCCGATGCCGCCCGTCAGCCATTCTATTAATCCGTTCTGGTTAATGCCGCTGTTTAACCGCTAGCCGCTGACGCGGAACTGTTTCAGCAGGCCGCGTAAGTCTTTGGCCATGGCTGATAAGCGTCCGGAATCGGTAGCCGCTGCAGCACTCTGGCCGGAGGTTTGCTCGCTGATGTCGCGGATGACCGCCAGGTTGCCGGTTACTTCAGCAATGGCATGGCTTTGGTCAATTTCTTCGGTGGCGGTGGCAATCATATCGGTTTCATGAAATTGCCGTTGTGCGCCATCGTTCATCGCCTGGGTTGAGGTACGGAAGGTGTCGCTCAGTTCCTGCAGGCGTGCCAACACCCGGTTGGCTTCGCGCACCAGCACCGCCGGCAGGCCAATAATAACGACACGCCAAACAGGGCGCTGGTAACGCCCAGAAAAAAACGGCCGGCTTGTTGATAAAATTCGTCGCGCAGCGTGCTCATACCTGTATAACCTCTTAAACCTGCTGACATTATCGGCAGCCGTTTAATTTTAGTTAACGGGGTGTTTGCTGTCGTTGCGCCGGGTTGATAAATATCAGTAAAAGCGCTGTTGTGAGAATAATCAGCGGGCTCAGCCAGGCGGGTTGCAGCCAGACGCCAGCCATCAGAACCAGCCAGCCAGTGCTGCAGAGCAACGCAGAATAAATAACACGACGATTAAGAATAAGTGGCAGCAGGGTAATCAGCAGACCCGCCAGAATTTCCAGCTGTAAACACTCTGCCAGTACATCGTTGCGCCGGCACAATTCAAACACCACGCACCAGCCCAGCAGCACCCGTCCCCAGATCATGCGCGACCAGTCGTAGCCAAGCGCGGTAGCGGTGGCTACGGATAACAGCAGGGGCAGCGCGGCATAGAGGCTGAGTTGCTGCAATAATAACTGGCTGCTGGCCAGCTCGCTGACTTGCCAGGGAGCCAGCAGGGCGTACAGCGCGGTGATCAGCGCCGCGGCAAAGCGAGCAGCGGCAGCGCCTGGCCAGTGCGCGGCCGGGCGGTTAAGCCACAGCAGTAGCGCACTGGTGCTCAGCAGTAATACAGAACCGAGCCAGATCATTTCAGTGTCGCCATCACCCGGTCAGCGGCGGCGATGGTTTCCAGAATGTCCTGTTCGCTGTGGGCGATGGACATAAAGCCGGCTTCAAACGCTGACGGTGCCAGATACACACCTTCTTTCAGCATGCCGTGGAAAAAGGCGTTGAAGCGCTGGGTGTCGCAATGGTCAGCCACGTCGCGGTAAGTGGTCACTTTTTGCAGTTCGGTGAAGAAAATACCGAACATGGAACCGGCGCTGTTGTGGGTAAACGGAATGCCGTGCGCATCGGCCGCCGCCTGCAGGCCGTTCAGCAATAATTGCACGCGGGCGTTCAGCTGGTCGTAGAAACCGGGCTTCTGAATGGCTTTCAGCATCGCCAAACCGGCGGCCATCGCCAGCGGATTACCCGACAGTGTACCGGCCTGATAGACAGGGCCCAGCGGCGCCAGATATTCCATAATTTCGCGCTTACCACCAAAGGCACCCACCGGCAGACCGCCGCCAATGACTTTGCCCAGGCACGTCATGTCCGGCACTATGCCGTAATATTCCTGCGCACCGCCGAGGGCAGCACGGAAGCCACTCATCACTTCATCAAAAATCAGCACGATACCGTGTACGGTGCACAGCTCGCGCAGGCCTTGCAGGAAGGATTTGCTCGGCGGAATGCAGTTCATGTTGCCGGCCACCGGCTCGATGATCACACAGGCAATCTCATCGCCCATTTGTGCGAAGCATTCTTTCACGCTGTCGAGATTGTTGTAGTCCAGGGTAATGGTGTTGGCAGCCACGGCGGCCGGGACACCCGGAGAGGTCGGCACACCTAAGGTCAGCATGCCGGAACCGGCTTTTACCAGCAGCGAATCGGCATGGCCGTGGTAGCAGCCTTCAAATTTCACCAGTTTATCGCGGCCGGTAAAACCACGCGCCAGACGAATCGCACTCATGGTGGCTTCGGTGCCGGAGTTCACCATACGCACCATATCCATGGACGGAATCAGTTTGCACACTTCTTCCGCCATTTCGATTTCGATATGGGTCGGTGCGCCAAAGCTCAGGCCTTTATCCATACGGGCGCGTACGGCGTCGAGAATTTCATCGGCGCTGTGGCCCAGAATCATCGGCCCCCAGCTGCCGACGTAATCAATGTAGCGGTTGCCGTCGGCATCAAATACATACGCGCCTTTGGCATGATCGAAGAAAATCGGGGTGCCGCCCACGCCTTTAAAGGCACGCACCGGCGAGTTCACGCCACCGGGAATGTGTTTCTGGGCGGCGGCAAATAAAGCTTCGGATTGGGTAATGGAGTAGCTCATACAATTCTCTTCTTACACATTAAAAGGGTTTGGTGATGGCCAGAATGACAATGGCAATCAGCATAAAAACGGGGATTTCGTTAAACCAGCGGTAGAACACATGGCTGCGTTGGTTGTTGTCGTCGCGGAACACTTTTAATAAGTGGCCGCAATAAAAGTGGTAAACAATCAGCAGAGTAACCAGAGTTAATTTGGCGTGCAGCCAGTGGCTTTCGATCAGGTAGTACTGCGGGTTAAAACTGATCAGCCAGCTGCCCAGTGCCACCACCACCACCATGGATGGCGTCATAATGCCGCGGTAGAGTTTGCGCTCCA
>JAEWQT010000123.1 GCA_023399105.1 Pseudomonadota bacterium
TGCTGCAGCAGCTGTTCCACACCGACATAGTTCAGGGTCTGCGCGCCATCCTGCTGTGCTTCGCGCAATACCCGCAGCACCAACCGCGCATCATCGGTGACGGCATCCGCAAACTCAGTGGCCCCGGTCAGTCCATCGTCATACAAAAACGGTATCTGAGCGTGGAACGAGTCCGCCTTGTGAAAACGCCGGTAGCGTTTACCGGCAAACGCGTCGTACAGCCACAACAACGCATTAAATAAGAAGGGACCAGGAAAATGGCCACGATAATGCGGCATCACATAGGGCATTAATTCCACCAGCCCCGGCGCCTCGCGCAGCAGCCGTTCACGCTCCTGCACCGAATGGCGGGTGGTGCGGAAATCACCGGCGGCCATATAGCGCAGGCCACCATGTACCATTTTGGAAGAGCGGCTGGAGGTACCCCAGGCAAAATCCTGCCGCTCCACCAGCAGTACCCGCAAGCCCCGGCGGGCTGCTTCGCGGGCCACACCGGCACCGGTGATACCGCCACCAGCAACCAGCACATCCCAGGGTTCCGCCATCTGCTGCAGCTGCTGCCATTGGCTGGCCCGGTCATTACGGCTGACTAAGTTTTTATTATCCATGGTTATCATCTGTGCTTCCGGTGGGTGAGAAAGTAAGCATTCAGCGCGCGTCAGGCACCAAACAGATCAAAGGAAATGCCGCCATCATCGGACTGACTGAGCCATCCGCGCGGTTTGCAGAAGGTCTGCTCCATCTGTTCCGCCAGCGCGTCCGGTATTTTACGGCTGGGCTGCGCGCTCAGCATCGCCTGAAGTTTTGTTTCATCCTGCCCCAGACATGCCGCCATAGTGGCAATGTCCAGCGCATTTTCCTGCAATAACACCTGCGCACGCTGCCAGCGTATATCCTGCCCTGCCTTCATTAATAAAGCTTCCAATCAGAGTATTACCAACTATTAGTTAACAATATTTTTCTTTATGACTTTTTCGCCACTGCTATATAGTGAAGCCCGCCAAAGAGGTTGTCATACTACCTCAAACTTCATCTGACACACTGTGCAGATGGTATTTTGCTGAAAAGGTCGAATGGTTATGCGTCGAGTTGTGGTTACAGGTATTGGTATCGTAGGTTGCATTGGTAACAACAAAGAGGAAGTGCTGGCATCCTTGCAGGCACAGCGTTCAGGTATCCGCTTTATGCCGGAATACGCCGAACTCGGCTTGCGCAGCCATGTGGCCGGCAAACCTCAAATTGACCTCGACGAAGTCATCGACCGCAAACTGAAACGCTTTATGGGTGACTCGGCCGCTTACGCCTATCTGTCCATGCGTGAAGCCATTGCCGATGCCGGCCTCACCGAAGATATGATCAGCAACCCACGTACCGGCTTAGTGGCCGGTTCCGGTGGCGCCTCCGCCAGCGACATTGTCGAATCCGTCGATATCCTGCGCGAAAAAGGCGTCCGCAAAGTTGGCCCCTACCGCGTTACCCGCACCATGGGCAGTACCGTCTCTGCCAACCTGGCCACGCCCTTCTCTATTAAAGGTGTGAACTATTCCATGACCTCGGCTTGTGCCACCAGCGCGCACTGCATTGGTCACGGCATGGAGCTGATTCAGTGGGGCAAACAAGACATCGTCTTCGCCGGTGGCGGTGAAGAAGAACACTGGTCTCTGACCACCCAGTTTGACGCCATGGGCGCCTTGTCGAGCAAATACAACGACAGCCCGGAAAACGCTTCCCGTCCCTACGACGCCAACCGTGACGGTTTCGTTATCGCCGGCGGCGGCGGCATGCTGGTACTGGAAGAATACGAACACGCGGTAAAACGTGGTGCCACCATTTATGCCGAACTGATTGGTTACTCCGCCACTTCCGACGGTGCCGATATGGTCGCCCCGTCCGGTGAAGGTGCTATCCGCTGTATGCGTGAAGCCCTGGCCATGGCTGGTAACCCAACCATTGATTACCTGAACACCCACGGCACCAGCACCCCGGCCGGTGACATCACCGAGCTGAAAGCCGTCGCTGAAGCCTTTGGCAATACCATTCCGCCGATCAGCTCCACCAAATCCCTTACCGGTCACTCATTGGGTGCCACCGGTGTGCAGGAAGCCATTTACAGCCTGCTGATGCTGAAACACGGTTTTATTACCGGCAGTGCCAACATCAGCGAACGGGATGAAGGCGCCGCCAACTTCCCGATCGTGACGGAGAACCGCCCCGCTCAACTGAAAACCGTTATGTCGAACAGCTTTGGTTTCGGTGGTACGAATGCGGCGCTGGTTTTTCAGTCCCTGTAATAACTGACATAATTCCCGGCCGTAAAGGCCGATCAGTGATTTTAAAGCAACACTTTTTGGGGTTTACTAAGGCACTCAGGGTGGTGGCAACACCACCGGGTGCTCAGATTGGTTTCGCGCCATCCGATACAGGCCAGTCTGGTAACTCCCGAACCGTCATGGACATTACCGATGAAACAAAAAATCAACCCGATTGAAACGACTGCCCGCAGCGTCGACCAACTGTTCCAGGAAGCCGAACAGCTGTCGGCCGATTTTTCCCTGTTCCCCGAATACGAAGACAATGCCGTCGACCACCGCGTCAAAGGCCTGGTATCGCCGGACCGTTGCGTTGCCGAAGTGGAACGCCTGCGCGAACTGGACATCGACAGCTACATTGAGCAAGCCGTTGCCCCCAGTGAAAACAGCAGCCGCATGGGTGCCAAAGACATCGTCAAGCACCTGGTTATCCGCATCATTACCGAAACCGAAGACGGCCCGCTGTACTGCGCCGAAGCCGATGTAGCCTTTGGTGATCAACAGCGCCGGGTCGGTTTTATCTGCCAGAACCGCGAACACGCCCATGGCGCCTGGGGCCCGCAACACCATAATCGTGCTGCTCAGGTTGCCCGTGCTTTTGCCCGTCGTTCCATGCCGATTGTGACCTTTATCGACACCCCCGGTGCCGATGCCGGTGAGGCCGCCAACGCCGCCAACCAGGCTCACAGTATTTCCCACCTGATCACCGAAATGGCCAACAACGATGTGCCGACCGTCGGTATTATCTGGGGCGCCGGCTATTCCGGTGGTGCCATTCCGCTGGCCGCCACCAACATTCTGCTGAGTGTACGTGATGGTATTTTCAACACCATCCAGCCGCAGGGTCTGGCCAGCATTGCCCGTAAATACAACCTGTCGTGGCAGGAATGCGCCAAATATGTTGGCGTATCTTCTTACGAACTGCGGGCCGCCGGTATTATCGACGGCATTATTGATTACGCTCCGTCCGACGCCGACGAAAAACGTTACAACCTGCTGCAAGCCATCACCACCGGCATTCAGTCCATCGAAGAAAGTGCGGCCGAATTTGCCCGCACCAACCCGTATCTGATGGACCACTACAAGCGCAGTATCGACCGTTTTCTGTCACCTTCCGACAAACTGGTTAAGCTGGAAAAAGACGCGAATTTCTTCCTCGCCCAGAACCCGACCGAGCACATCAACCTGTTCGGCTTAACCTACCGCTACACCCGCTACCTCACCATGCGCCGTCGTATTCATTCCACCAGCGTGGAAAATTACGGTCGTCTGGCTGAAAAAGAGGTACCGGAAGGTCAGCTGCAACAGCGGTTGCAGCGTGAATCCAAGCGCAAATTCCAGAACTGGCTGCAGGCGCCGGAAAAAATCGTCTACGACGACCTGCTGCACAAAAGCTGGAAAAATTTCTGGTCCAAATACGAAGACCGTGACGAAAGCCGCAGCACCATTGCCCGGCTGTTTTTCGGTGAGCCGAAAAACAATTATCTGAAAGCCAAACAGGAACTGTGCTTTAACCTCGGCCTATATCTGTTTAATCGCTGGAAATCCGATGCACCGGTTAATTTCGACGGTCTGCTGAATTATCTGGAAGACTACAAACAAAGCCAGTTTATGCTGCGTTCCGGCGACATTCTGGATGCCACCGCCGTAGCAGAATTTATTGAAAAAAATCCGCACGCGCTGGCCACCTGGATTCGTGAGCAACTGCCGCACGAAACCCGTCAGGAACTGACTCAGGGGTTAACCAAAGAAAAATCCCGTGGTGCCCTGAAACAAGCGCTGGCCACGGCGCTGAACAGCATTCTGCAGGATGATCTGATTCCCGACAGCATCCGTGCCCAGCTGAAACTGTCCACCCGCACCGAAGCGCTGGCCAACAGCCTGGCCAGCAGCAAAGTGGAAGCCAACCGCCGCATTCTGGAAGAAGCCCTGGCACCCTACATCCAGTTCCGTCAGGACAATATCCAGAACCCGGCACACCCGGATATCACCATTCTGGACGCCATTCTGCACGACGAACTGCGCGATGAATTCAGCCATGTGTGTCAGAACATGCTGGTGTTCGGTCAGCTGTACGACAACTTCATCGGCAATCTGGTGAACGTGGCCAAAGAGGCCAACGAGCACCGCGCGCTGTCGCGTGATTCGCTGAAAGTGCTGCTGGAAAAATCCCTGGCCGAAGCCACCGCCGGCGACAGCTACACCGCGCAGGAACGTGAATCCTTCAACCACTGGCTGAGCTACTTCATTAAGAGCAACCAGCGTGGTGACTTCCTGAAATCGGTGGAAGAATGGAAAAAACTGGCCTTCCCGCGCCTGTCCGACACCTTGTTTGTGGTGATCACCTTTATCTTTGAAAAACTGCTGCCGGAATACCACGCCGCCGAACAGGATGGCAAAGTGTATAACGGCCGCATCAGCCCGGTATCCATTGGTCGCCGTAAAGACTTCTGGAACCGCCTGACCATGGCTTACCACGATCTGCTGATTCAGCAGGTACTGGATGACACCAAACGGCAGAAAAAAACCTCGGCCAAAGCCATTATTGAACGTTTCTTCAGTGACTTTACCGAAACCAATGCCAGCCTGATGTCCGCCGACCCGGTGGCCTTCCCGGGTTTCCGCAGCTCCATCGAAGAAGCGCTGAAAAAAGACATCAAACCCTGTGGTGTGATTACCGGTATCGGTACCATCAAGATCGGTGACCGTCAGCAGCAGGTGGGCGCGCTGGTCTCCAACCTGGACTTCCAGGCCGGTGCCTTCGACATGGCCGCCGCTGAGAAATTCTGCAAACTGATGGTGGAATGTGCACGCCTGAACCTGCCGATTGTGTGCTTCGTCTCTTCCGGTGGCATGCAAACCAAAGAAGGTGCTGCGGCGCTGTTCTCCATGGCCGTGGTCAACGACCGTATCACCCGCTTTGTGCGTGATAACGACCTGCCGATTGTGATTTTCGGCTTTGGTGACTGTACCGGTGGTGCGCAGGCGTCCTTCGTTACTCACCCGCTGGCGCAAAACTATTATTTCTCCGGCACCAACATGCCGTTCGCCGGCCAGATTGTGGTACCCAGCTATCTGCCCAGCACCTGCACGCTGTCTAACTATCTGTCGGTATCACCGCAGTCCATGGACGGCCTGGTACGCCACCCGTTCTTTGACGATCTGGACGAGCGTCTGCGTGCTATTGACCCGGATATGCCGGTGGCCCGTTACAGCGTCGATGACGTACTGGATCGCGTACTGCAGGGTTACGTCACCGCGGAACGTCTGGCACCGGATACCGGTGAAAACGCCAGCAAGCTGAAGAAATTCGGCAAGATCGATAAAGTCCTGATTCACGCCCGTGGCTGTACTGCGGTAAAACTGATCCGCAAAGCTCAGGAAAACGACATTCAGGTAGTACTGATTCAGTCCGACCCGGATATGGATTCCGTGCCGGTGGACATGCTCGGCCCACAGGACCGAGTGGTCTGTATCGGTGGTAACACCCCGGATGAAAGTTACCTGAACGCCAAATCGGTGCTACGCATCGCCCACCACGAAGAAGTGGACGCCCTGCACCCGGGTATCGGCTTCCTGTCGGAAAGCAGCCAGTTTGCCGCGCTGTGTGGTAACCACGACATTAACTTTGTTGGGCCGCCGGTTTCCGCGATGGAAACCATGGGTAACAAATCCAACGCCATTAATACCGCCATGCGCGTCCAGGTACCGGTGGTACCGGGTTCGCACGGTATTTTAACCAGCTCGGCCAATGCCGCCGCGGTGGCTGACGAAATCGGCTACCCGGTGCTGCTGAAAGCGGTACACGGTGGTGGCGGTAAAGGCATTCAGGTGGTGCATTCCGCCGATAAAATCCATGCCCTGTTCCAGCAGATTTCCATGGAAGCCAAAGCCGCCTTCGGTAACGGCGACGTGTATCTGGAAAAATACGTGACTTCACTGCGCCACATTGAGGTGCAGGTGCTGCGTGACAGTCATGGCAACACCAAAATTCTCGGTCTGCGCGACTGTTCTGTACAGCGTAATAACCAGAAGATTTTTGAAGAATCCGGTTCCACCATGCTGCCGCGTGAACTGGAACAAGCCGCTTACGACTACGCCGCAAAGCTGGCCGATGCGGTGAAATACGTGGGTGCCGGTACGGTTGAATTTATTTTCGACCTGGCCGCCAATACCATTTATTTCATGGAAATGAACACCCGTCTGCAGGTAGAGCACCCGGTGACCGAACTGGTGTCTGGCATTGATATCGTCAGCACGCAGTTCAAAATTGCCGAAGGCGAATCCATTGCCGACCTGAAACCGGTATCCAAAGGCTACGCCATTGAAGTGCGGGTGAACGCTGAAAAAGCCGTGCGCAAAAACGACAGCATCGAGTTTGTGCCAACCCCGGGTCAGATCCGCGACTGTGTGCTGCCGGAAGAAGATTACATCGAGCTGATCGCCATGGCGGCGCCTGGCAAGAAAGTATCGCCCTTCTACGACAGCATGGTGGTGCAGATTATTTGTTACGGTAAAGACCGTAACGACACCATCGCCAAGCTGCGTGAATACCTGGAGCGCGTACGTATTACCGGCGTGTGCACCAACATTCCGCTGCTGAAGCGAGTGCTGGACGACAAGGTGTTCCAGGAAGGTGTGTACGACACCACTTACCTGCCGCAATTCCTGGATCGCATTGATGCTGATGCCCTGATTCAGGATATTGAAGACGCCGCCGAGCTGAGTGCCAACGCGGTTGACGCGGCAGCGCTGAAGATTGAAGGCTCGGA
>JAEWQT010000150.1 GCA_023399105.1 Pseudomonadota bacterium
CACTGCCCCCCGGCGCCACTACGCCGGTAGTAATGGACGATTTCGGGGATGTGTATGGTGTGCTGCTGGCTATTACCGGCGCGGATTATTCTTACGAAGAATTAAGCGATTATACCGATTACCTGAAGCGCGAATTATCCACCCTAAATGGTGTGGCCAAAGTAGAAATTACCGGGGTACAAAAAGAGCAGGTATTTATTGATATTTCCCGCGAGCGCATGACCAACCTCGGCATTCCGCTGACCCGGTTAGTACAACTGCTGCAAACCCAGAATACCGTGCAGAATGCCGGCCATATCCGCATTGGCGACGACTATATCCGCATTCACCCGACCGGCGAATTCCGCAGCGTACAGGAGCTGGGCGATCTGCGCGTCAGCCCCAGCGGTTCCGATAAACTTATCTATCTGCGTGATCTGGCCCACATCAGCGAAGGCATTGCCGAAGTTCCTTCCCACCTTACCCACTTCCGCGGCACCCCCTCTTTACGGCTGGGCATTGCCTTTAATAAAGGCGTCAATGTGGTGTCCGTGGGTGAACAGGTGCGCGCCCAGCTGGTGCTGCTGGATGCCAACCGGCCGCTGGGCATTGAACTGCACACATTGTACGACCAGCCGGCCGAAGTGGATGCTTCCTCCACCGGCTTTGTGCTGAACCTGCTGGCGTCGGTAATTATTGTTATTGCGGTATTGCTGGTCTTTATGGGCCTGCGCGCCGGCGTCATTATTGGCATTATTCTTCTGCTGACGGTGTTCGGTACCTTTATTGCCATGCGCATGCTGGGCATTGAATTGCAGCGCATTTCCCTGGGCGCCCTGATTATTGCGCTGGGGATGCTGGTGGATAACGCCCTGGTCATTACCGAAGGCATTATGGTCGGTCTGCAACGCGGCTTATCACGCACGCGCGCCGCCTACGAAATTGTGAAACAAACCCAGTGGCCATTATTGGGCGCGACGGTTATTGCCATTACGGCGTTTGCCCCGATTGGGCTGTCACCGGATTCCACCGGTGAATTTGTCGGCTCATTATTCTGGGTATTATTTATTTCGCTGTTTTTAAGCTGGATAACCGCCCTGACCTTAACGCCCTTTTTGTGCAATTTATTCTTCCGCCGCCAGGAAAACACGGGCGAATCCAGTGACCCTTACCACGGTTTACTCTACGAGCTGTACCGCACCACCTTAACGGTTATGTTGCGCTACCGCCTGACCACCATGGCATTGATGGGCGTTATGCTGCTGGTCGCCATTGTTGCCTTTGGTTTTGTGAAACAAAGTTTCTTTCCGCCTTCCAATACGCCGATGTTTCTGGTCGATATCTGGCTGCCGGAAGGCACCGATATCCGCGCTACCCAACAACGGGCATTAACGCTGGAACAATGGTTTCAGGATCAGGAAGCCGTCGAATTTACCTCGTCCACCGTTGGTCAGGGTGAGCAGCGCTTTATGCTTACCTATGCGCCGGAACGCCAGTACCGGGCCTACGCCCAGGTGATGATCCGCACCCACCAGCGCGATGATATTCCGGCCCTGATTGATGCCGGCCGCGCCTGGGTGCAGGAAGCCATGCCCGATGCCTTTGTGAAATTCAAACGGCTGCAGATCGGCCCCGGTGGTAACGCCAAAATTGAAGCGCGTTTTTCCGGCCCCGATCAGGAACAATTACGCCTGCTGGCCGAACAGGCGAAAACCATTTTCCGTGCCGACCCGGATGCCGACAATATCCGCCATGACTGGCGCGAGCGGGAAAAAGTTATCCGCCCGGTGTTTAACGAAGACAACGCACGCCGCGCCGGCGTCAGCAAACAGGACCTGGATGATTTACTGCAGCTGAGTTTTTCCGGCAAAAGCGTTGGCCTGTACCGCGAAGGCACCACCTTAAAACCCATTGTTATGCGGCCCCCGGCTTACGAGCGGCTGGATATCGACGGCCTGCAGGATCTGCAGATCTGGAGCCCGGTATTCAACCGCTACATTCCCATTGGTCAGGTGGTCGAACGTTTTGATGTGGTGTTTGAAGACCCCATCATTGCCCGCCGCGACCGCAAACGTACCATCCGCGTGTTCGCCGACCCGGATCTGAATTCCGGTTTAACCGCCGATGCCCTGTTCAAACGGTTGCGACCACAACTGGAGGCCATTCCGTTACCGCCAGGGTACGAACTGAGCTGGGGCGGCGAATACGAATCGTCCAGCGAGGCACAGCAAAGCCTGTTTGCATCGCTGCCGCTGGGGTATTTGCTGATGTTTATTATTACCGTGCTGCTGTTTAACGAATTGCGCAGCTCGCTGGTGATCTGGGCCTGTGTGCCGCTAGCCATTATCGGCGTGAGTTTCGGCATGCTGTTGCTGGGGGCCGAATTTGGCTTTATGGCACTGCTGGGCTTCCTGAGCTTATCGGGCATGATTCTGAAAAACGGCATCGTGCTGATTGATCAGATCCGGCTGGAATTAAGCGATGGCCGCGATCCTTATAATGCGGTGTTTCATGCCTCGGTCAGCCGCTTACGGCCGGTGGCCATGGCCGCCGTGACCACCATTCTCGGCATGCTGCCGCTGCTGTTTGATCCGTTCTTCAGCGCCATGGCGGTGGTGATCAGCGCCGGTCTGGGCTTTGCCACCATCCTCACTCTGGGGGTAGTGCCAGTGCTCTACGCCATCAGTCACGGCATTAAAGCACCGCAACCTCATTAACCCAGCAGAGCATCAAAAGACAGCGGGGGGAAACCGCCGGAAAACTGCCCAATAACAGCGCCGCCGGGCGTTGTTATTGGGCAAAAATATCTCATCCGGCCTGGGTAATGTGGAAACAATGGTGAATATTGGTGCGTCGCGCGTAATCAAACGGCACCGATTTGGCGCTTACATCCTCAATGGTGAACCGATTGAGTGCATCCCGATCGAGTTCAAATTTGCGCAGATTGTTGGAAAAAATCAGCAGCCCGCCCGGATTCAGACAACGCATCGCCTGTTCAATCAGCTGCACATGGTCACGCTGAATATCCAGTACCCCTTCCATGCGTTTGGAGTTGGAGAAGGTCGGCGGGTCCATAAAAATCAGGTCGTAGCGGTCACGACAATCGCGCAGCCACTGCAGACAATCGGCCTGAATAAATTCATGATCATCCGGGTTCAGCGTATTCAGGCTGAAATTATCCCGGCCCCAGTTCAGGTAAGTGCGCGACATATCCACGCTGGTGCAATGAGCACCGGCGACCGCAGCATGCACACTGGCGCTGGCGGTATAACAGAATAAATTCAGAAAGCGTTTGCCCCTGGCCAGGCTGGCGATTTCCAGCCGCGTCGGCCGGTGATCGAGAAACAGGCCGGTATCCAGATAATCTTTCAGGTTTACCAGCAACTGTACCTGGCCTTCACGCACCGGCATAAAGACTTTTTCCGTGCTTTGCTTTTCATACTGACGCTTACCGGTCTGGCGCTCACGGCGTTTCAGTACAATTTTCTGAGCCGGAATACCGGTGACTTCCGGCAAGACCGCCAGCACATCCAGCAACCGGCGTTCGGCCTTGGCTTCATCGATGGATTTGGGTGGTACATATTCCTGCACGTGCAGCCAGTCTTCGTACTGGTCAATGGCGACCGCATATTCCGGCAGGTCGGCATCGTACAGGCGGTAGCAATGCACGTTTTCCCGCGCCGCCCATTTGCGCAGTTGTTTCAGGTTTTTACCCAGCCGGTTGGCAAAGGCTTCCACCGGCCCGCGAATCAGCGACGCCTGCGGCTGCGCCGAACGCTCATCGGCAGCACCGAACACCAGCAGTTTGGTGGCGATGGGGCCGTTCATAAAATTGTACTGTTTCAGCATGGGGCGACGGATGCTGCGCGCCAGATCGACGTTGCCGGTAAACACCGCCAGCTGCCAGTCCGGCAGTTTCATGGTGGCATCGTGAAAATGCTGGTACAGCGGCGCCAGTTGCGGCAGTTCGCTTAAACGCTCGCCGTACGGCGGGTTACAGACCACTAAGCCACCCTGCTCGGCCACTTCACTGCTGACCCGCAGCTGGGCAATATCCCGGCGTTCAAAATGAATACGACCAGCCAGCGCTGAACGCGCCAGGTTGTTGGTGGCGGCATTCAGCTGCTCGGGATCAATATCAAAACCGTACAGACGGCTGCGCAGATTATTCAGACCAGTGGCGCGACGCTCGCGGGCGGCATCCACTTCCGCCAGCCAGCGCGGACGCTGATGCCCAAGCCAGCTGTCAAAGCCCCACTGCTGACGGTTCAGGCCCGGTGCGATATCGGCCGCCATCATGCCGGCTTCCATTAATAAGGTACCGGAACCGCACATCGGGTCGATCAGATGCTTACCTTCTGCCGCCAGCGCCGGCCAGCCAGCACGGATCAGAATGGCGGCGGCCAGGTTTTCTTTCAGCGGCGCTTTGCCCGGCTGCAGGCGGTAACCCCGGCGGTGCAGGCTGTCACCGCTGAAGTTGTAATACAGATGCAGCTTGCCTTTGCGCAGCTGTGCTTCAATCCGCACATCGCCATTTTTATCCACCGACGGGCGACCGCCGGTTTCCTCTCGGAACACATCGACAATGGCGTCTTTAACCTTTTGCGCACCGAACTGGGTGTTGTTCAGATAGTCGGTACGGCCATGAAAATCGATGCGAAAGGTCGATTTCAGTGCAAACACCGCCGGCCAATCGACCGAACGGGCCGCTTCATACAGGGCGTCGATATTGTCTACCTGACTTTCATGCAGCGGCAGCAGCAAGCGGCTGGCCAACCGGCTCCACAAACAAAAGCGGTAAGCCAGGGTTAAGTCACCGCGCCAGATCACCCCGAGATGAGTTTCGCGTTCAACTTCGCCACCTAAGTGTCTGATTTCATCAGCCAGCAATGGCTCGATGCCTTTCGGGCAGGCAGCCAGCCAGGTGAATTGTGCGGCGGCAGAGTGATTTTGCATGGTCATAGAACCTGTTTCGTCAAATAGCGGTTGGCAGTAAAAAAACTGTCACTTAGAAGTAATTAATCGTTAACACAGGGCGCACCCCTTTGATACAACACCAGTGCGGCCGGAAATTCTGATCCTGATCTGGCCGGCAAGCTAATTACCAAGCGAGGAAGCTTTCTATGAAAAAACAGAAACGCGACATGCAGGAAAGAGCTTTTGCACGAGGGTACCGCGCGGGCGTTGAGCGCCGTTCAAAAGATCTTGCCCCCCCCGTTGGACCGGTTCGCGACGCCTGGTTAGCCGGCTGGCGTGAAGGTCGTGCCGACCACTGGGATGGTTACACCGGCGTTTCTGGCGTTCACAAAATCGCTGTCTGATGCAGGCCGACGCCTGTTAACCCCTGCTTCCCGCCCCGGGAAGCCCAGGCCCTGCAACTGCAGGGCCTTTTTTTGCCTGGCGCTCTGGCGTTCAGTGATTGACCGATGCTTCCAGTGCGGCAATGGCATCCACGGCTTCAGCGATCAGTTCCGGACCCCGGTAAATAAAACCGGAATAAATCTGTACCAGCTGGGCACCGGCGCGGATTTTATCGGCCGCCCCCTCACCATCGACAATGCCGCCCACGCCAATCACCGGCAGTTTACCGTCCAGTGCTTTGCACAGTGCGCTGATGGTTTCGGTGGCCAGATCTTCCAGCGGCGCCCCGCTCAAGCCACCGGTTTCGTTACCGAAACGCAAGCCTTCCACACCATCACGGGATAAGGTGGTGTTGGTGGCAATCACGCCATCGATACCGCTGTTGATCAGGGTTTCGGCCACCAGACTGACTTCTTCTTCGGTCATATCCGGAGCGATTTTCACAAACACCGGCTTGTAGCCAAATTGCTCGGCCAGCTCCAGCTGGCGGGCTTTGATCGGCGCCAGCAGCTGCTGCAGCGACTCACCGAATTGCAGCGTGCGCAGGCCGGGGGTATTGGGCGAGGAAATATTCACCGTAATGTAGGTGGCGTGTTCATACACTTTATTCAGGCAGATCAGGTAATCGCTGGTAGCATCTTCCACCGCGGTATCAAAATTTTTGCCGATGTTGATACCCAGCACGCCACGGTAACGGGCGGCTTTAACGCGCTCGACCAGATGATCCACACCTTTGTTGTTGAAGCCCATGCGGTTAATAATGGCCTGACGCTCAGGAATGCGGAACAGACGCGGCTTGGGATTACCCGGCTGCGGCCGCGGCGTAACCGTGCCGATTTCAATAAAACCAAAGCCCAGGCGGGCGAAGGCGTCGATGAAATCGCCGTTTTTATCCAGCCCCGCCGCCAGTCCGACCGGGTTGGGAAAGGTAATGCCCGCCACGGTTACCGGCAGTGCCGGTACCGGCGTCACCAGATGTTTCAGCAAGCCCAGCCGTTCGCTGGCACCCAGCATATCCAGCCCCAGTTCATGGGACGTTTCACCGTTCAGACGGAATAACAGGGCGCGGCTCAGGCTGTACCAATCCATATCGGACCTCAGTGGAAAAATAAACGCCGGCATTATATGTCAGCCGGGCCATAAACACTAAGGAGCCACTAAGGAGCCTCTGAATACCCCTAAGACAGAAGCGTCACAGCCGAACAATGCGCTGAAAACGGCCCTGCTCGTCAAACTCAATGGCAAAGCGGCCGTAAACGCCATCGTGGCCGACCACTTTCTGCAGAATATTGGCCGGAAAGCGTACCGTGCGGCCATCCGCCGTGTGCGCCA
>JAEWQT010000152.1 GCA_023399105.1 Pseudomonadota bacterium
ATTGGTTTCTTTAATTTCGCGGAATTCCAGCGTGCGAGTCTGACCAATCAAGTTGCGGATGGTGCCGGTCAGTTTGGCCCGCACCGGTACCGCCAGCTCCTGGCCGGGCTGATTCTGCAGCACAGAAATGCTCAGAAAACCCAGTGAGCGGGAACGGTCGATGCCATAGGCGGCGGCCACTTCCGGCGTCAGAAAGCTGGAGGTCAGGCCGATATAATGCACTTCGTAATCACCGAATACCTGCTTCTGCTCACCGCGGCTGTTGGCCAGTGACAGCGGACTGAATGCGACCGCCAGCAGACAGATCAGGGTCATAACATGATGCTGCAGTGTCTTCATGGTTATTTCCTCGTAATGTGATAAACAGCGATTTCGCCGAGCATGGCCGGCCATAAACCGATGGTCCAGTGTTCACGGTGCTGGTCATCCACCACCGTGCGGTTAAGAATACGGATATTTTTAGCGTGACAGAGCACTTCAAAATCGCGGAAGGTGCACATGTGGATATTGGGCGTGTCGTACCAGTTATACGGCAGGGTTTCCGACATCGGCATACGGCCTTTTAACAGCAGATAAAAACGCGTGCGCCAGTAACCAAAATTCGGAAAGGTGACGATGGCTTCGTCGCCGATGCGCAACATTTCATCCAGTAATAAATCGGGGCGCTGAACGGCCTGTAAGGCTTGCGTCATCACCACGGTATCAATGCTGTTATCGGCAAAATTACTTAAGCCTTTGTCCAGATCCTGCTCAATCACGTTCACGCCATTGGCAATGCAGGCGGTGATTTTATCCGGATCAATTTCCAGCCCGTAACCGCGCACGTTTTTATGCTGTTGCAGGTATTTCAGCAAGGTGCCTTCACCACAGCCGAGGTCCAGCACCTGACTGTCGGGCTTTACCCATTGCTGAATAATCTGCAGGTCTTCACGTAAGGCAGTCACTGCGCACCTCCTTCAACATCGTCCGCAACCCGGCGCATATAGGCGTTAAAAATGGCCATATAACGAGGAATAGGCATTAAGAAGGCGTCATGACCACTTTCCGATTCCACACAGGCGTAGCTGACGTCTTTGTCATTCTGCACCAGCGCGTTAACAATTTCTTCCGAGCGGGCCGGCGAAAAACGCCAGTCGGTGGTGAACGACACCAGCAGAAATTTACACTGCGCCCGGCTCAGACATTTCACCAGATCGTTGTCGTAATCAGCGGCCGGATCAAAATAATCCAGCGCCTTGGTCATCAGCATGTAGGTATTGGCATCAAAGCGGGTACTGAATTTTTCACCCTGATAATGCAGATAACTTTCCACCTCAAATTCCGGCGCAAAACTGTAATTCAGTTTGCCTTCTTTTAATTCGCGGCCGAATTTCTGCCGCATAGCATCGTCGGATAAATAGGTTAAATGCCCGAGCATGCGCGCCTGCATCAGGCCCGCCTTGGGAATGGTGTCGTGCTGCAGATAATGGCCATTATGGAAATCGGGGTCTTTGGCAATGGCCTGCCGCGCGACTTCGTTAAAAGCAATATTCTGCGCCGATAATTTCGGGGCCGAGGCGATAATAACGGCGTGACGCAAGCGCTCAGGAAACTGAATCGACCAGCGCAGCACCTGCATACCACCCAGTGACCCACCCACTACCGCAGCCCACTGCTGAATGCCCAGCCGGTCGGCCAGCCGTGCCTGGCTGTTGACCCAGTCGCGCACCGCCAGAATAGGGAAATCCGGCCCGTACACTTTGCCGGTTTCCGGGTTGGTGCTCACCGGCCCGGTGGAACCGGAACACCCCCCCAGATTGTTCAGCGCCACCACAAAAAAACGATTGGTATCGATGGGCTTACCCGGACCAATGGCACTGTCCCACCAGCCGGGCTTTTTATCGTCTTTGTGATGGTAACCCGCGGCATGATGATCGCCACTTAAGGCATGACAGATCAGCACCGCATTGGTTTTGTTGCGGTTCAGCGTACCGTAGGTTTCCACCATCAGATCGTATTGCGGCAGCACACGGCCACTGCGCAGGGTCAATGGTTCATCGAAATGGAATAACTGGGGTGTCACCAGACCGACGGAATCGTCGGGAATCACATCCGGCATGAGAGTTGGCATCCCGCTCAGGTGAATAAGGCTGAAAAATCAAAGCGCGAGTTTATCAGGCTTGCCGGCAGATAACAGCAGAGCCACGCAGTGGGGCTGCTGTTCATCACTTTAACTGAGAGCCAGGATAACAGCAGACCCGCACAGCGGGGCTGCTGTTCATCAACCAACAATGAGAACTGGCGATCGATGGATAACAGCAGACCCGCGCAGCGGGGCTGCTGTTCATCACTACTTTAACTGAGAGCCGGGATAACAGCAGACCCGCGCAGCGGGGTTGCTGTTATCCGATATTGCTGAGTGGGCTTCCGGCGTCCGGCGTCTGGCGTCCGGCGTCCGGCGGCTGGCATCCGGCTTCCGGCGTCTCGCGTCCGGCCACTTACTGCTTACCCGCATGCTTCTTCATAAAGGCTTTCACCACCGGTGCCACCTCCTGACGGAAGCGACGGCCATTGAAGATACCGTAGTGTCCTACGCCAGCCACTTCCAGGTGCTGTTTGCGGGCCGCCG
>JAEWQT010000163.1 GCA_023399105.1 Pseudomonadota bacterium
GGCTCCTCTGCGAATAAATCGTTTTGTGTGGTCATAGGGAGCCTCTGAATAACTCGGTGCCTGCTCTGGGTTGCAGGAAAGCTCTGAATCACGAAGCCGGATTGCAGGCATAGCGGGCTCTGGCAAAAGCCGGCGACACCGGGTCAGGGCTTTCCTGCAATCCCCGCAGGGCGCAACTTGCCGGCCTGCATAATGGTACTGACGAACCTGAAAAGGACTCGCCATTCTCTGCACCCGCCGCTTTACTCTGCTGTCCGGAAAGACTTGCGCAGAGCTGCGCAAAGTTATTCAGAGGCTCCCTACGTCATGATCGGGCTTGTTTTTTCGCCAGCAAACGCTGACGACGCTCAAAATCAATAATCTGCTGGCGGTCGTGCTCAATGGTCTGATGGGTTAACGCACTGCGGGCGCCATCGAATAAATCGGCCTGTAATTGCCGTGCCACCACCAGCGCCATACCAGACATGGCTTCATAGGCTTCCAGCGGTTTGTGCGCACCGGGCAGGCTCATAAAAAAGCTTAAGCCACGGAAATGCTGCTGGGCCATAGCCGCCGGCACAAAAATACCCGGGTTAAAGCTTTGCGCCACCGAAAACTGAATACAGCCTTTACCATCCGGTTGTTCATAACGATGAAAAATCTCTTTTTCACCAAAGCGTAAATCACAGCTGTTAAACAGAAATAAAATGTCTTTACCGGAAAACCCGGCCGGATCACGGGCAATGCAGTGAATTTCCAGCACCACTTCCGGCTCGGCACGATCGCTGAGTTTTTCCGCTTCCGGGCTGGCAAAATTGACCGGCTGCACCGCCAGTTGCTCGGGTATTGCAGCCACTTCCTCGGCCAGCGACGGACTGTCCTGCAGCGCTTCCCGGCGGGCGGCGTCATCAGCGGTGACAGCGCTGGCATCCGCTTCTTCTTCCACTGCCATGTCTGCCTGTGCAGCGGCGGCAGTCGGCACGTCCTCTTGCTCAGGTTCCGCCGCCAGCGGCTCAGTGCTGATCACCGGGGTACTGTTTTCTTCGGCTCCCAGCTCTTCCACATCCAGTAATACCGGCACCTGCTCATCAAGATTGACCGGCCGCGCCTTGGGAATCAGGGCCGACGGTGGGATCTCCAGATCTTCGGCCAGCGCATGCGGCAACGGCTGCTCAGCCAGACTGACTTCGGCTTTGGGGATAACCCGCACCGGGCCAAGATCGTCTTGCCAGGGAATCACCGGCTCGTCAGCAGGGTTATCCTCCAGAGCACTGAAAGCCGGTTCGGCGCGCGCCGGTTTTTTCGCGGCGTCAGGCACTGCAGCGGGTTTTTCCACGGCTACCGGGGTATCGGTCTCAAAGGGTTCCGCCGACGCTCCAACCACCCGGAAACCGCCGGGTAATTCAGGGTTATGATCATGGCTGAATGCGCTGCTCAGACCCGGATCGACGTCCAGACGCAAGGCTTCCATACGCGCCTTACGCATCCGGCGCAGGCCATCAAAGACAATGCCCGCGACCAGCAGCAATGCCAACAGGATCAGGACAGTACGCCAGCTCCATTCCATGTTCTTCAAAACCTCATCATTATTTGCACAGCAACACCACTAACCGCTTGTATGACACCGGTATTGCCAAAAATTCGTCAAAGTGCCGCCCATTGTAGCGGGGGAAAAGCGTTACGGGCAGTGCCTGCGACGAATTCTGCACTAACTTTACCGCCTGTCCCGCGCTGACCAGCCCTACTGATCGATCAGTTCGGCCGCCTCTTCCACATCCACCGACACCAGCCGCGATACCCCGGGCTCGTGCATGGTTACGCCCATCAGCTGCGAGGCCATTTCCATGGCGATCTTGTTGTGGGTGATGTAAATAAACTGCACTTTTTCCGACATCGCTTTCACCAGCCGCGCATAACGGCCGACGTTGGCATCGTCGAGCGGTGCGTCCACTTCATCCAGCATGCAGAATGGCGCCGGATTGAGCTGAAAGATGGAGAACACCAGGGCGATGGCGGTCAGCGCTTTTTCACCACCGGAGAGCAGATGAATGGTGCTGTTTTTCTTGCCCGGCGGGCGCGCCATGATGGCCACGCCGGTGCTCAGCATGTCTTCGTCGGTCAGCTCCAGCCAGGCATGGCCACCACCAAAGACTTTCGGGAACAGTTCGGCCAGACCGGCGTTCATTTTGTCGAAGGTTTCTTTGAAACGGGTGCGGGTTTCACGGTCAATCTTGGCAATCGCCCCTTCCAGCGTGCTCAGGGCTTTCTGCAGATCGTCGTTCTGAGCATCCAGGTAGACTTTGCGTTCAGACTGCACCTTGTATTCTTCAATGGCCGCCAGGTTGATGGCACCCAGCCGCTGAATCCGCTCGGCAATGCGTTCCAGTTCCTGCTGCCAGTCGGTGGCGTTGGCCTCTTCCGGCATATTCTCGAGCACGTCTTTCAGGGTCAGCTGCTCTTCCTGCAGCTGTTCAATTAAGGCCTGGCGGCGGATATCCAGCGCCTGACATTCCATGCGCACTTTTTCCAACTCGTTACGCACCGCCAGCGCGTTATTTTCCGCTTCGGCGCGTGCCTGTTCCAGCTGCCGCAACTGGCTGTCGACGGCTTCCAGCACGTGCCGGGCCGCCTGCATACGCTGCTCGGCATCCATCCGCCGCTCCAGCATTTCTTCCAGTTGCAGTTTCAGTTCATCCAGGTCGGCACTGTGATCGCGGTTCTGGTTGGCCAGAATCTGCGCTTTGCGTTCCTGCAGCCGCTGCATCTGTTCGGCCAGACGGCTGATGGCCTGCTGCAGGCCCTGCTCACGGCTTTTCAGGGTTTGTACTTTAAGCTGCAACTGATGCGTACGTTCCTGCCGTGAGCGGCCTTCGTTACGCGCCTGTTCCAGTTGCTGCTGCACCTGCTGGCGACGGGTTTGTAACCGTTCACGCTCATCGGTGTCGGTATCAATGGCGCTCATGGCGTCCTGCCATTGCAGCCGCAGCACTTCCAGCTGCTCGCGCTCCAGCGCCTGCAATTCCTGCACTTCGCTCACATCGTTGCGCAGCTTATCGCCACGCAGGGCAAACTGTTCCGCCCGTGCCTGCTTACCGGACAACTGTGATTTCAGGGTGATGAGTTTCTGCGCCACCTGTTGCTGTTCGCGCTGGGCGCTATCGCGCTGCTGTTCCAGTGAGCGCAGACGCAGCTGGGCGGCGTCGAGATCGGCGTCCCACTCTTCAACCTGAATATCGAGTTCTTCGATCTGGTCGTCCAGCACCTCCAGTTCCTGCTGGCGTGCCAGCACACCGCCTTCGCCATCGGCCGCTTTGGCTACCCGCAGCCAGCTGCGGCCAAGCCAGATTCCGTCCGGGGTAATGACTGACTCCTCCGCATTAAGACTGACGCGCATGGCCCGCGCCTGGGCCAGATCGGGGGCGGTATTTACCC
>JAEWQT010000216.1 GCA_023399105.1 Pseudomonadota bacterium
CCGTGAATCCGTTTGAAAATGCCGGCCCCAAGGGCATGAACGGCATGAAGAAATCCCTCGCACAGCTGCAGCAAGGCCTGGGCTTAGGCTTATTTCCGGCCGGCGAAGTGGCCACCCGCTACCCGGGCAGCCGGGAAATTACCGACCGCCCCTGGTCGTTAAGCAGCATGAAGTTAATTCAGAAAGCCCAGGTGCCGGTGATCCCGATTTATTTTCATGGCCATAACAGCCGCAGTTTTCACTGGCTGGGGAAAATTCATCCGGCACTGCGCACCTTGCGGATTCCGGCGGAGTTTTTAAAACGGCGTAATTCCACTATTAAAATCAGCGTCGGTGAGCGTATTGAATGGGATGAGATGACGACGTATGAGACGCCGGAGGCGCTGCGGGATTATTTACGCGGTAAGACTTTCGCTCTGAGAGAGTCTTAAAGCGTTCGAAAACGCTCTTCAACGTTACTTCCCGAAGGTGGCACACATTCGGGGACTGCTCACAGACTCGCTGTAAATCCATCGATCCTCAGGACGAGGTGAATGCCGCAGTTCGTCGGGAACGAAATGCGGCCCTGGAAGCTCGAATGCCGCGTCGATCCCCAGGATGGCGGGAATGCCTGATTATGTCGGGAACATAATCAGGCCATGGCGCACACGGTTGCCTCAATAACAATCGAAAGACGCCCAAGCTATAAATTCAATCAGATAACAAAGCCTTTACCGGCGCATAACTACGCCGGTGAATGGGGCAAGGGCCGAGCTGTTGCAGCGCTTCAAGGTGTGCGGCGGTGCCATAGCCTTTGTGTTTGGCAAAGCCGTAGCCGGGGTATTGGGCATCGAGTACCAGCATTTCGCGATCGCGCTGTACCTTGGCCAGAATGGAGGCCGCGGAAATGGCGGCCACCAGGCTGTCGCCTTTAATAATGGCGGTGCATTCCAGCAGGGTTTCGGGAGTTTTATTACCGTCGATCAGGGCGTGCTGACAGGGCAAGGTTAAACCGTCGATGGCACGGCTCATGGCCAGCATGCGGGCATTCAGGATATTCAGCCGGTCAATTTCTTCGACGGTGGCGCGGGCAATGCAGAAATCCAGCGCCTTGGCACAGATTTCTTCAAATAACTGCTCGCGCTTTTTTTCGCTGAGTTTTTTGGAATCGGTTAACCCGGCAATGGGGTTAGCCGAGTCCAGAATAACGGCAGCGGCAACCACATCACCGCACAGCGGGCCGGCACCCGCTTCATCGACGCCGCAATAAGGCACCGCGTTAAGCAAAAGTTGCTGTTCTATTGCGGTAGCAACGTCTGTCATTGCTGCAATAAACCGGCAATGGCGGCGGCGGCTTCGTCATCGGCGCTGCGTTTCAGCTGACGGTGAATAAACAGAAAGGTTTCATGCAGCTGTTGCATGGCGACGCTGTTTTCCAACTGGGCCAGTAAGGCGGCTGACAGTTTTTCCGGAGTGTCATCCTGCTGTAACAGTTCCGGTACCAGCTCGCGGTCGGCTAATAAATTGGGTAACGAAATCCACTTGCGGCTGACCATGTGCTTCAGAATCCAGAACGTCAGCGGCGCCAGTTTATAACTGACCACCATCGGCCGTTTCATCAGCATGGCTTCCAGCGTGGCGGTACCCGAGGCCAGTAAAATGGCATCGGCAGCGGCCATGCAGGTATGCGACTGGCCCAATACCACGGTCACTGGCAAGCGTCCCGGGTAGGCATCCAGCATGGTCTGAATCTGGTCGCGGCGTTCGGTGCTGGCAGCGGGAATAATAAACTGCAGGTCTGGTCGTTCATGCAGCATGCGCCGGGCGGTCTGTAAAAACAGTTCGCCCAGTTTGGCCACTTCTCCGGAGCGGCTGCCTGGCATCAGACACACCACATGGGCTTCCGGGTTAATTCCAAGCGCGGCACGGGCCGGGCCGGCCGGGGTTTCCAGCGGGATTTTATCGGCCAGATGATGGCCTACGAATTTTACCGGCACCTGGTACTGCTCGTAGAATTTCGCCTCAAAGGGAAACAGCGTCAGCATCAGGTCAACGGCTTTGGCAATTTTGAACACGCGCTTTTGCCGCCACATCCACACCGACGGGCTGACGTAATGCACGGTTTTAATACCGGCGGCGCGCAGTTTCTGTTCCAGCGTCAGGTTAAAATCCGGCGCGTCGATGCCAATAAACACATCGGGCGGGTTGGCCAGCCAATGCTTAACCAGATCGCGGCGGACTTTCAGCAGCTCAAACAAGCGGCCGAGCACTTCCACCAGCCCCATCACGGCCAGACGTTCCATCGGCACAAAGGTGCTAAACCCCTGCGCCTGCATTAACGGCCCGCCGATGCCTTCAAAGGTGGCATCGGGAAAGCGTTGCTGCAGGGATTTGATCAGGCCGGCCCCGAGCATATCGCCCGAGGTTTCACCGGCAACAATGGCAATGCGCATTTATCGGATAATACCGCGGGTAGAAGCATTAAGGCTGTCGACCAACACCTGCACCGCCGGGTCCTGTTCCGCTTCGGCCTGCAGTATCGGCATGGCCTCGGCCAGGGTCAGCCCCTGACGGTACAGGGTTTTGTAGGCTTTACGCAGACGGCTGATGCTGTCGGCACTGAAACCGCGACGCTTCAGGCCTTCGGTGTTCAGGCCGTGCGGCTGCGCCGGATAACCCAGTGACATAACATAGGCAGGAATATCTTTCAGTACCACGGTAGCAGCACCGCACATAGAGTGCGCACCAATAACGCAGAACTGATGCACCTGAGTGGCACCACCCAGAATCGCCCAGTCGCCGATATGCACATGGCCGGCCACGTTGGTGTCGTTGGCCAGAATGCAGTTATCACCCACCACCACGTCGTGGGCGATGTGCACGTTCACCATAAACAGGTTATTGGAACCAACCTGAGTAATGCCGTTGTCCTGTACCGTACCGCGGTGAAAGGTACAGGCTTCACGGATAACGTTATTGTCGCCAATAATCAGCCTGGTGGGCTCACCGTTGTATTTTTTGTCCTGGCATTCTTCACCAATACTGGCGAACTGAAAAATACGGTTGTTCTTACCAATAGTGGTCGGTCCGCGCACAATTACGTGCGGGCCAATAACCGTACCGGCACCGATGGTGACATCGGCGCCGATAATGGAATAAGGACCAATTTCAACACCTTCGGCAATCGTTGCTGAAGGGTCCACAATGGCACTCGGGTGGATCATGCTTGCTCCAGATCGCGCTCAGCGCAGGTAATTTCTGC
>JAEWQT010000229.1 GCA_023399105.1 Pseudomonadota bacterium
AAGGAGTGGACAAGCCATAAAGGCGAAATAAAACGCACAGCCATGTATGAGCAAGTTCATTGGTACATAGATCGTTACTACAATAGAATCCGACGCCATGGAGCTTTGAATGGCTTAAGCCCCATGGTGTTCGAATCACAAGCAATCTGATGAGTGTCTACTTTATCGGGGGCGTTCCAGGATTTTCTGCGGAGCACGCTGAACCCTCAACCCTCAACCCTCAACCCTCAACGCCACCGAATCTGCCCTGCATCATTACCCCCACGCCGCCGGCACTGGTATCATGCCCGGCGTCTCTGAATTTACTTCGCGTTAAGGAAAGCCATGTCTGCTGTAACCACGCTCCGCATCGCCACCCGCAAAAGCCCGCTCGCCATGTGGCAGGCTGAACACATCAAAGCGCGTCTGCTGGCGTTGTACCCGCAACTGACTGTTGAGCTGGTTACCTTCACCACCCAGGGCGACAAAATTCTCGATGTGCCACTGGCCAAAATCGGCGGTAAAGGCCTGTTCGTAAAAGAGCTGGAAGCCGCCATGCTGGACGGCCGCGCAGACATCGCCGTGCACTCCATGAAAGACGTACCGATGGAGTTTCCGGAAGGGCTGGAGCTGGGGGTGATCTGCGCGCGGGAAAACCCGCAGGATGCTTTCGTCTCCAATCACTACAAAACCATCGAAGAGCTGCCGCAGGGCGCCGTGGTGGGTACATCCAGCCTGCGCCGGCAGTGCCAGATTCAGCAGCAGCGCCCCGATCTGATCATCAAAAGCCTGCGCGGCAACGTCCAGACCCGGCTGAGCAAGCTGGATGCCGGCGAATTTGACGCCATTATTCTGGCCGCTGCCGGCCTGTTGCGTATGGAAATGCAGGATCGTATTGCTTCCTTTATTCCCGCCGAGCAATCGCTGCCGGCCGGTGGTCAGGGTGCACTGGGTATTGAGTGGCGCGTGGGCAACAACGATCACGACCGGGCGATTCAGGAACTCATTAAACCGCTGCACGATGACATTACCGCCAGCTGTGTGCTGGCGGAGCGGGCACTGAACCGCCGTCTGCAGGGCGGTTGCCAGGTACCCATTGCCTGTTACGCCGAGCGTACCGGCGAGCAGCTGTGGCTGCGTGGGTTGGTGGGCAGTGTCGATGGCCAAACCATTCTGCGCACCGAACGTCGTGGTCTGGCCAGCGAAGCAGAAGCCATGGGCATTGATGCCGCTGAGCATCTGCTGGCCCAGGGTGCCGGTGCCATTCTCAGCGCCGTTTACGGCCACGAAGTGAAATAATGCAACCGGCGGTGATTGTTACCCGCCCGGCTGAGCAGGCCGGGCCATTGTTGCAGGCGCTGCAGCAACGGGGTTATACAACCCGTCATCTGCCGTTAATGGACATCGTGCCGCTGGCCGACGATGACGCCGCAGCAACCTCCGGCCTGCGCGCGCGCCTGATGAATCTGGATGAATACCGCGCCGTGATTGTTATCAGCGTGAACGCCGCCAGCATTGGGCTGGAATGGCTCGACCGTTACTGGCCGCAGCCACCGCTGGGCATCGAATTTTACGCCGTTGGCCCCAGTACCGCTGAAGTGCTGGAACAGGCCCATTTAACCGTACACTGCCCGGCTGAGCGCTTCGACAGCGAAGGCATTCTGGCGCTGCCGGGGTTGCAGCCCGAGGTCATTGCCGGGCAAAAAGTCTTGCTCTGGCGTGGCATTGGCGGCCGCGAAAAACTGGCCTCGGTCTTGCGCGAACGCGGTGCCCAGGTGGATTATGCAGAGCTGTATGAACGCCGCGAGCAGCACTACAGCGCTGACCAGTGGCAAGCCGCCCTGCAGGATCAACCGCTGCTGATGCTCAGCAGCACCCAGGCGCTGGATATCGTTTGTGCCCAGGTGCCAGATTTGCCGCAACGCATTCAGGCCCTGATTTTACCGGCCGAGCGCAGTGCCGACATGGCCCGCCAGCGCGGTTTTACCCAGGTGCTGGTGGCTGCCAGCGCCCGTGATGAACACATGCTGGCCTGTTTGCCGCCAGGCTGAATCAATAAAAAATACCTGCCGCCGGTCGGGCGGCCACTAAAAGGAATGTCAGAGTGAGCAGCGAAAACAATACCCCCTCAAACGCCGCCGAACCGGCTAACCTGCCTGCCCCTGAACCCACTGCTGCTGAGCAGAAGCCGGCGGACAAACAGCCCGCAGACAAGCCAAAGGTTGCCAAACAAACTGCCGCTAAGCCTGCCCGCCGTGCTGGCTGGTGGTTGCTGCTTTTAATACTGCTGGGCGCGCTGGCTGCCGGCGGCTGGTTTGCCTTGCAGGTACATCAGCAAATGCAGACCGACATGGCCGTGCTGAGCGACCGCATTGCTGCCACTCAGGAACTGGAACGCCGGCAGCAACAGGCATTCACCCAACTGCAGCAGCAACTGCAGGCGCAGCAGCAAAGCTACCAACAGTTGCAGCAACAGCTGCAACACAACAGCGACCGTCTGGCGCAGCTGCCCGGCGCAGAACGCCAGGACTGGTTGCTGGCCGAAGCCGAATATCTGTTGCGCCTGGCCAACCAGCGCTTACAACTGGAACGCGACTGGAACGGCGCCCTCGGCCTGCTGCAGGCCGCCGATGCGGTGCTGGTGGAAACCCGCAACCCCGGTTTAACCCGCATTCGTGAAACCCTGGCGCAGGACATGCTGGCGTTGCGCCAGGCGCCGGCGCTCGATGCCACCGGCGCGGTACTGCGCTTACAGGCGCTGCAGCAACAACTGCCACAACTGCCCTGGTTGCCGGATCGCTTATTGCCGGACACTGGTGTGGATTTGCTGGCCAGTGAGGCACAGCAGCCGCTGCCAGAGAGCTGGTACGGCCAGTTGTGGCACAAAATGATGTCTGCTTTAACCGGGCTGGTGCGCATCCGTGAGCGCACTGGTGATGTCGCAGCACCGCTCAGCCCGGACCAGCAATACTATCTGCAACAGAACATGAACCTGATGCTGGAACAGGCGCAGGCGGCGCTGTTGCGTGAACAGGCGGAGCTGTATGAGCACAGCCTGCAGCGGGTACAGAACTGGTTGCAGCAGTATCTGCTGATTGAAGACGACCGTACCCGGGCAGTGCAGCAATCCCTGCAGGAACTGCAGGCCTGGCCGGTGGCGCCGGCACGTCCGGATATCAGCCGTTCGTTGCTGCAGCTGCAGCAATGGGTAGAGCAACAGCGCCGTGGTATGGCCCCGGTGGAGGAATCCGCATGAGAGCCTGGTTACTGCTGCTGGTACTGGCGCTGGGGGGCGGTTTGGTGGCCGGTACATTCATGGGCTTCGACAGCGGTTATGTGCTGATCAGCTGGGGCCGCTACACACTGGAAACCAGCCTGTGGCTGTATGCCGGTTTAACCCTGCTGCTGATGCTGGCGCTCTATACCTTGCTGCGTTCGGCACTGGTGCTGCTGGGCAACGACTGGCGCTTTAACGAATGGCGCGCTCAGCGCCGTAATCAGCGCGCCCGCCGCCAGACCACCCGTGGTTTGCTGAGCCTGGCCCAGGGACAATGGCGCCGGGCTGAACGCCTGCTGACCCTCAGCGCGGACGATTCCGACACGCCCTTAATCAATTATCTGGCTGCCGCCCGGGCCGCTTACGAACAGGGTAAAAACGATGCCGCCGATGAATGGTTAAAGGCGGCGCGTGACAGCACCAAAGGGGCCGATCTGGCGGTGGGGCTGAACCAGGCCGAGTTGCTCAGTTCACGCGGTCAGAAAGAACAGGCGCTGGCGGTGCTGCTAAAACTGCGCCAGCAACATCCCAAACACGCCTATTTGCTGAAGCTGCTGGTGAAGCTGCACCTGGATCTGGAAGACTGGGTGGCTCTGCACGAACTGTTACCGTTGCTGCGCAAAACCGGAAAAATTCCCGCCGATAAACTGGCCGAACTGGAGCTGAACGTACAGCTGCAACTACTGGAACGGGCCAGTCGCAGCAGTGGCCAGAGCACAGAACAACAGGCGCAGGAGCTGAAGCGGTTGTACCGCGACATGCCGCGTCAGGCGCGCGAGTCGGTGGTGGTGGTCAAACGCTATATTGAATTGCTGCACGGACTGGCGACCGATGGCCTGGCCGAGCAGGAACTGCGCCGGGCGCTGAAGTACGTCTGGCATGATGACCTGGTTACCCTGTATGGCAAGCTGCAGGGCGAAGACGGCAACCGCCAGCTGTTGTTTGCTGAACAGCAGCTGACCGAGCGCCCGAATGATCCGGTATTACTGTTGGTATTGGGAAAACTGGCGCTACGCCTGAACGATCTGGACAAAGCCGCCGACTACCTGCAAACCGGCCTGCGGCTGCGCAACCTGCCGGAATTGCATACCGAAATGGCATTGCTGCGGCTGGCGGAAGGTAACGAAAGCCAGGCTTGTGAACATTTCCGCCTGGCGTTGCGCTGAGGGACGTTGAGGGTTAGGAGTTGAGGGTTCAGCGTGCCCGGAGTTAAACACCAATGCACGCCCAACTTTGAACACCCAACTTTGAACGATAACGCATTACTGCAACGTCAGCGGCGCGCCTGCTTTACGGCGCTCAGCGCGCCATTCATCCGGTGTTTGAACGGCATCGTTGCCGTCCAGGCGTAACAGAATTTCGAAGTAGTCTTCGCGCAGATGGCTTTTCAGAATCTCTTCGCGGGTGCGGCTGCGCACGACATACACGCTCTGGACGTTCTGATGGTCCAGTGCGCGCCATTCCTGCTCGTCTTTCAACAGGCTGTACTTGTGCCCTTCCAGGGCTTTGATCAGGCGGTTGGTATCCAGTGAACCCGCACGTTCGGCGGCGTCTTTAAACTGGTACACAATGCTGTACGCCGAGGCGGCAGAGCTGGTTGGGTAGGCGCCGTTAATCTGTACAAATTTTTCCACAAAGGTTTTGCCTTGCTCATAGCCATAGCGATAAGGCACCTGCCAGCTCCAGGGTACCGCCCCGATCACACCATCCAGAATGCCGGAGCCGGCGGTTTTGGCCATCGCCAGCGTCAGGTTGGGTACCACGATGGTCATTTTATTTTGCAGCCCCATGCTGTGCATGGTGCGTAACGCCAGCGCCATATCGTCACCAAACTGAATCAGCATCAATACTTCGGCACCGGACTTGGCCGCCAGCTCGAGGGCGTTGCGCATATCGTTTTCACGCGGGCGCGGGTAGGCCACCAGAGTACCCGGGTGCTGGTTCACATCGGTGGTGTTGGTGTAATTGCGCAGCGAGGTTTCGCTCGACCAGCCCCAGTTATAGTCGGCGGTCAGGTAGAAAAACTTTTTGCCCTGCAGTTGTTCGTTCAGATATGCCCCCAGTGCTTTGGCGGCCATGTGGGCGTTGTAGGTTTCACGGAACATATGCCGGTGGCCATCGGCGACGGTGGTTTCGTTGGCATAGGTGAGGGTGCCGAAGTAAATCAGCTTCTGGCGGGCGGCTTCTTTGCCGGCCTCAACCGCAACGGCGCTGGAGGAACCACCAAACAGCATCGCCGCGCCCTGCTTGGCCAGTTCCTTCACATTTTCCACCGCTCTGGCCGGATCGGAGGCGGTATTGGCGGTCAACAATTCCAGTGGCCGGCCCAGGACGCCGCCGGCGGCATTGATTTCTTCAATGGCCATTAATGCACCCTGTGCCTGCGCCACGCCTTCTTCTTTATAACGACCGGTGGCCGGGTAGTTCAGCCCGAGTTTGATGCTGTCACCGGATGGTGCCGCCTGTGCGACGTTTAAAAAAGGGAAGGTCAACAGCAGCAATGTGGCCGCCGAGCGGGCGACAATGCGAACAACAGCAGCGTGCATAACAACTCTCCTTGTGGGGGACTGGGTATCATCCACAGGCGGAGGTTAGCTGGCTTTAGTCTATTAGTCGGATAGACGCCCCCGGGCTTGATGTAAGTCAGGGTTGTGATGAAAGAAACAGGTCAGCCAGTGGCTGTGGGCGCGCAATGGCGTAGCCCTGGGCGTATTGCACACCCAGTTGCCGCAGCAGGCTGATGTCGTCGGTGTTTTCCACAAACTCAGCCACGGTGGTCAGCCCCAGCTGGCGGGCAACATCGCACATACTGTGCACCATGGCCTGATCCTGCTGGCTGGTGGCAATGTTGCGGATAAACTGGCCATCAATTTTCAGGCAGTCGAGGTCGAATTGTTTCAGGTAAGAAAAGCTCGACAGGCCGGTGCCGAAATCATCCAGCGCAATGCTGCAGCCCAGCTGGCGCAACTGCTGTACCAGTTGCTGCGCCTGCGGCATGTTATCGATGCGTTCGGTTTCGGTAATTTCAAAGCGCAGCCGTTGTGGGTCAATCCTGGTGTGCTGCAGACACTGCCGGATAAAGGCGGCGGTGTCGGGGGCGTTCATCGAGGCGCCGGATAAATTGATTGAGCAGTAACGGGTTGCCGCCAGCCAGTCGGGGTGGCTGGCCAATTGCTGCAGCGTCGTGCGGATTACCCAGCGGTCGACTTCGGTCATCAGGCCGTATTGCTCGGCCAGCGGCAGAAAGGCGCCGGGCGACACCAGTTGCCCATCGGCACCGCGCAGGCGCAGCAGAATTTCATAATAGTGGCCACGGTCATCATCCTGCAGACCGGCAATGAGCTGGGCATGCAGTTCCAGGCTGTTACCGCGCAGCGCTTGTTTTAGCTGTTCAAACTGGCGGGCGTGTTCCTGTTGGCGCAGCACCAGACTGGCGGTATCTGCCACCAGGGCGATACGCTGCGGCTGCGTGCGGGCCTGCACACAAACCTGAGCGGCCGCACTGACGTATTGGGCGGCATCGTTGAGTTGGCCATCGAGGGCGACGCCGCCGATCAGCAGGCGCAGGCGGAAGCTTTGGTTGCTGCTGGTGAAGGTTTCCTGTTCCAGCGTTTGGTGCAGGTTCAGCAGCCAGTCGGCCAGATTGGGGTGATCCTGCGGCAGGCAGGCAGCGTAATGGCCGGCCCCACGGCGTGCCAGCAGGTGTCCGGGTGGCAATAACTGCCCCAATCGCTCACAGAACAGGGTTTCCAGTTGCTCGATCTGGCTCAGGCTGCTGAGGTCGGTCATCGGGCCTAAATCGGGAATGCGGATATCCAGTAACCAGCCTTGTTGCCCGGTGTTTTTAATCTGCTCCTGCAGTGCATCGCGCAGGCGCCGGTCGCTGGCCACACCGGTGACCAGATCGGTATTCGCCTGTTCGCGGAAGCGGATAATCAGGCGGTTACGGTCCAGCGCCATAGCGTTTACCAGCTGCCCCAGAATGGTCAGGCCGGCGGCCAGTAAGACGGTATCAATCAGGCCTTTCACATCGCTGATGGGTTCCAGCCCGCCCAGGCCGTTTAACGAGGCAAAAATAAAGCCCGTTACCAACACCGAGGTTAACAGCACCACGGAGGCCTGTTCGGCCTGCAGGGAGAACCACAGCAGCAGTGGAAAGGTCAGCACAATGGCAGCATTGGCATAGGTGCCGCTTTGCAGCAGCTTCAGCTGCAGGATAATGGTGACGGCAGCGATGGCGATAACCAGCCAGCCCTGCATCGCCGGGCGCTGCAGATCCCGCCGCCAGGATTGCAGGGTAACTTTAGGGTCTTGTAACCACTGATACAGCAAGGGGGTAAACAGCAATAATCCCAGTGCTTCAAAGGCCCAGTAGGTCAGCCAGACGTCCAGCAGATCGTAGCTGAGAAAGCGGCTGTCAAACTGCTTCATGCCCAGGCTGCCGAAGGCAGAAATAATACCGGCCCCCACCACCACGGCGAGCAGATAAAACACCGACAGGGTTTTCAGCGGCGTTAATTGGCTTTTCAGCAATGGCCGCAGTCCGATCATGGCCAGCAGCGGTCCCAGTACCATGCCGGCGGTGGCTGTTATAGCCACTGGCCAGCTGTAGTCCTGCAACCACAAGCACCAGCAGAAGAAGGCCAGCGTCAGAGCAGGCAGGTATTTCAGTTGCCAGACCAGCAGGGCCGCCAGAAACAGGCCGGAGGTGGGCCAGATAGCGGAAATAACAATATTGTTGAGGGTGAACAGCCGGGACAGCTCGGCCAGGGCAATCAGGCTGACAAACAGAAAGGCCGGTATCAGCAAGGGTCGGGCTGGCGCGGGTAAGCGTTGAAGAATAGGCGTCAGCATGCAGATACCGTAATGAGTTCTGTGGTTGTGTGGCCGGAGCCGCTGGGCAGCTCCGGCTGTTTAACCATAGCCCAGCGATAGCCGGTGCGGAAACATTATTCCGGTTTGTTAATGTGCAGGGCCATTTGCGGGAACGGAATTTCAATGCCTTCGGCATCGAAGCGCAGCTTGATGGTTTCCAGCAGTTCGAAGCGCACATTCCAGTAATCTTCAGCGTTTACCCAGGGGCGCACAATAAAGTTCACTGAGGAATCCGCCAGCTCGGAAACGGCAATGCGGTAGGCCGGATCTTTCAGTACCTTCTCATGGCTGCTGACGATGTCATTCAGCAGATGTTTGGCTTTCAGCAGGTCGCTGTCGTAGCTGATGCCCACCACCAGGTCGATGCGGCGGGTACTTTCTTCGGAATAGTTGGTCATGGTGTTGCCGAAAATATTACCGTTCGGCACGGTCACCACTTTGTTGTCCGGGGTTTTCAGACGGGTGCTGAAAATGCTGATTTTATCCACCGAGCCAGCGACGCCGCCGACTTCCACGTAGTCGCCCAGTTTGAACGGACGGAACACAATCAGCATCACGCCGGCGGCAAAATGCGCGAGGGAATCTTTCAGCGCCAGACCGACGGCCAGGCCGGCGGCACCGACCAGCGCGACCAATGACGTGGTATCCAGCCCCAGTTGCGACAGGGCAAACACAATCACCAGCACCAGTAATGCGGTATTCACCACGGCGCCGGCAAAATTCACCAGAATCGGATCGAGACGTGCAGTGGTGAGGGCTTTGCTGACGCCACGGGCAACCAGGCGCGCCACCATACGACCGACAATAAAAATCAGCAGGGCCAGCAGTATTTTGGTGCCCCAGGGCAGCAGGTAGGTATCAATCAGCTGTTGGCTGTTGACGGACAATTCACTCAGATTCAGGTTCATAGGTCACTCCTGTTGGTTGTTATTCGGGGCGCGGGGCGTAGGCAAAAACGTCGGCGTGCATATTGGTTTGGCTTAAGCCCAGCGGCGCTAATTGATCGAGCGTACCATACACCATAGCCGGTGAACCGCAGGCAAACACCTGTGTATGGCTCAGGTCGGTGAAGTCTTCGTGAATCACCTGATAAATCCAGCCGGCGCGGCCATCCCAGCCGTGGCTGTGCTGCTCGATAATAGGGTGGTAATGCACATTGGCAAATTGTTGCGCCCATTGCAGGGGTAATTGGCTGGCGTAAAAACCACTGGGTTGGCGGTTTGACCAGTACAGGTGAATATTCTGCTGCGGGTTAATGGCTAAGGCGCCTTCCACCAGGCTTTTGATCTGCGAAAAACCGCTGCCGGCGGCAATCATAATCAGCGGCTGGCCGCTGTGCTGCTGCAGAAAGCGCGGGGTAATACGGCACTCACCCTGTGGCAGAGTGACGCGGGCGATCACCGCCTGGCGCAAAAACGCCAGAATGCGGCTGGCGTTGTCGCTGTGGT